>MFVS01000032.1 GCA_001786195.1 Candidatus Nomurabacteria bacterium RIFCSPLOWO2_12_FULL_40_42 | reverse complement strand
TCATTGAAAAATCGCAAAAATAAATCCTCATTCCTACGAGGATGTCTAAAGGCATCTGGACTGTTCATAGCTAAGGAATTAGGTGAAGGTTAGTAAAAACGCAAATGCTAGAAGCTATCAAGCAAAATGGCGGGTTTGTTAGCTGTCATGCTCACTTTGATAAGGCATTTTATATCACCAAAGATAGACTTGAAGATTCGAATGTAGATATGGAAAAAAAGTGGAACATGAGTGACGATATAAAGCGAAAATCCACTGAAGAAGAGATTGCCAATCGCATCCGCATCGCTCTTGATATCATGGTCGCTCAGGGCGTCCAACTTACTGCCACATTCGTAGATGCTTACGAAGCCGTGGGGCATAAAGCAATTGATGCTGCCTTGAAGGTAAAAGAAGAATATAAAAATAAAATAAAAATGCTGATTGCTACCCAACCCTTGGGAGGACTTGTTGATGACAAAGCTCGCGCACTTTATGAAGAAATCACTGCCAAAGCGGATATTGCCGGGGGACTACCTTCCAAAGATCGTCCAAATGACGAAAAAAGTTTAGACCATCTTTTCGAAATTGCGAAAAAATTAAACAAGCCAGTGCATGTGCATATCGATCAGGAAAATAATCCTAATGAACGGGATACGCAAAAATTAATCGCAGCTGTAGAGCGCCATAGCTATCAAGGACGAACAGTTGCCATTCATGCAGTATCCACTTCCGCTCAACCAAAAGAATACCGCCACGATCTGTATAAAAAAATGGCAGATCTTGGGATTGCGGTCGTCGTATGCCCGTCAGCGATGCTCTCTCAGAAGCAATTTGACCAGTTTCTAGCCCCAGGCCATAACTCTATAGCCAATGTTCCAGAAATGCTTGAAGCGGGAGTATTGGTAGGTCTTGGTGTCGACAACATTGCTGATTTCTATCTGCCATTTGTTGATGGCGATATGTGGACTGAATTGCGCATGCTTCAAGAGACCTGTCGATACCACGATTTCGATCAATTAGTCAAAATCGCTTCTGTTAATGGTGCGAAAATACTTAAATATAGATAATTAATCAAAACAGCAATAGTGCGCGACCGCGCACTATTGCTGTTTTGATTTTTAGATATTTATTTACTGGCTTTCCAAAAACTGGAAAATCTTTTCGTTGGTGAGGATATTTTCGGCGTGCATGCGGGCACGATCAGGGTCGGCATCTTTATAGTGTTCCAAAATATTCGCCACTTCTTTGGCGATCTGTTCAGAGTCGGCGACTATTTTTTCAATCTTGGCGATTTCGTTTAGGATAAGCGCCAGCTTGGCTTTCTTCTCGGCGTCATTCCGGAATTCTTTTCGCAAATCTTCCACTTTTTTATTCAAGTGTTTCAAATAATCTTCAAACTTGAGGCCCATCTGGGTGATGTCGGACTCCATGCGGTAGAGGATTTTATCCAGCTCTATTTCCACCAAGATCTCCGGCAATTCCATCTCGCTCGCGTCAATTATTTTCTCAATAATCTGCAATCTGGTCTTTTCCCGCTGCTTATTTTCTTTTTCTAATTTAATATTTTCTTTTAATTTGGCTTTAAAATCAGCTATGTCTTTGAAGGGTCCGAGGACTTTTACAAATTCGTCGTTGAATTCGGGGAGATCCACCTCATCCCCCGCCTTCCCCTGGGAGGGGAAGGAGCCTCCCTCTCCTTTTCCAGGAGAGGGCTGGGGTGAGGTGATGTGCTTTTTTGGTGCCCTAGATTTCCGAATATCCATAATGGTATCCTCCAAATCTTTTTCCGTTACCGCGATATTTTTTTCCAAGTCAGAAACTTCTCCAGTTATTTTTTTGGCAATAGTTTTATACTCCGGCAATTTGATCGTAGGTAGAACAGCGGTTTTGATTTTAAATCCGAGCGGATTATTGCGAGCCAATTTGATGATCGAAATTTCCGGCCTGGAAATTGCATCAATTTTTTCACCTTCTAGAATTTTCGGATAATGCTCTGAAAGCGCCATATTGGCCATTTCTTCCAGGATGCGAATTTCCGGAATATTAGCAAGCAAAATATTTTCCGGTATTTTCCCCGACCGAAATCCATCTAATTTTAAGTTTTCACCGAGCCGTTTTAAGGCCGTCTTGAAATAGCCCTCAAAAGCATCGACTTCAAGCTCTCCCTCAATTTCTATTTCGCTTTTCGGCAGTTTTCTAACTATTACCCTCATATTTTAGGCGCTAATATACGGTATTTACATCCACATCAGGACCAGGAGCTGTTTGAGCTTCTAATTCAAGCGCATTTAAGGCAGCCGCATCTTGATCCGTCACACTTTGTTCTTGTGTCTGTGGCGCCGGCGATTCTATCACTTTTTGATTTGACATCCAAATATATATCCCGCCGATAATAAGGATTATAATAATTACTATTAAGCCCACAAGCGATCCATTTGATTTTTGTTCTGGTTCCATCCCGTACGAAATAAAAGTTTATTTATTCGCCTTTATTTATAATTAAATTGTTAATAATTTTTTTCCCGCAAGAATATGTAACATAAATTTCGTACGGGATTCCATGGTTTACGGTGTTGTCGCAGAAGTTCCAGCTTTAGCATCTACCCTAGTTTCTATCTTTAGCTTTACAGCATCCTTGAGTGATTTAATGCTGTCGTTTAAGGCCTTGTGAGCATCCTTGATAAGAGTTTGAATGTCTTTGGTTAATACTTTTAATTTCGCTTTACTATCTGCCGTGAGTTCATTAGCGGAAACAGATAGCAGGGCGCTCGCCTCCGCAATTTTGACTTTCGCATCGCCCAATTTTACTTCCGCCGTTGCGACAAAACCTTTTGCATCGGTAGCAGCCACCCCTTTTGCTTCCAACTTTACTATTTGAGCATTTATCCTAGCTTCTAGATTAACCATTCTCTGTACTGCCGCATCAAGATTCACCAGCAGTTTTTCCCGTCCCTCAATTCTTGCTTTTTTTATTTCTGCCTTATTTTTATCTTTCTCTAGTTCAAAGCTAGCTCGAAGAGCTTTAATTTTACCTTCTGCTTCCATTCGTATTTTGGCGCTGGCTTCTTGTCTCTTTTCTCGTCCAGCCTGCATTTTCTCTCGAGCCGCTTTAGCCGCTTCCAGCTTAGCTTTTTGCGCTGGAGTCATACTAGCTCCGGTATTAACATCTGCTTCCACTTCCGATCCAGCCGAAACTCCCGCGGAATCTTCTGCCTTGGCTCCCGTAGTAACTAAAAGTGCCATTGCTAAAACTAGAAACAAACCTAAATATTTTTTCATCCCGTACAAAGTAAAAGTTATTTTTTCACTCTTACTTTTAAATTAATTTGATAATAAGATACTTCCCGTAGGAATATAATTACTTAAACTTCGTACGGGATAATTTTGACCTACTATAACATTATATCAAGAAAGCTACCAAAAGTAACGCGACAATGTTCAAGATTTTTATCATCGGATTGATAGCAGGGCCGGCAGTGTCTTTATAAGGGTCGCCGACGGTGTCGCCAGTAACCGCTGCCTTATGAGCTTCACTGCCTTTCCCGCCATGATTGCCTTGTTCAATGTGCTTCTTAGCGTTATCCCAGGCGCCTCCGCCGGAAGTCATCGAGATGGCGACGAAAAGCCCGGTAATAATAGAGCCAACGAGCAACCCTCCCAAAACTACCCAACCATTCTCTCTGCCAAAAACTAGAATTACTAGGATCGGCGCCAATACAGGTATCAAAGCCGGCAGGATCATCTGTTTTATCGCTGCGCCGGTGATAATTGATACCGCTTTAGCATAATCCGGTTTCGCCGTGCCTGCCATGATTCCTTTTATTTCCCGAAACTGTCTTCGGATTTCTTCTACCACCTTGCCAGCAGTTTTTCCAACGGCTTCCATGCAAAGCGCTCCAAAATAATATGGCAAAAGTCCCCCGATGAAAAGGCCGACGATCACATATGGATTACTTAAATCAAAAGTTAGACTTTTTCCGGCTTTGACGATTTCCTCCGTATAAGACGCAAACAAAACAAGAGAGGCAAGTCCGGCGGAACCAATAGCATAACCTTTGGTTACAGCTTTGGTGGTATTTCCGACAGCGTCCAGGGGGTCAGTGACATCGCGAACCTCTTTTGGCAGTTCGGCCATTTCCGCAATACCCCCAGCGTTGTCCGTGATCGGGCCATAGGCATCTATTGCCACGATGATTCCAGTCATTGAGAGCATTGACATTGCGGCAACAGCTATGCCATATAATCCACCATAGTAATAACTAATTAAAATTCCTAAAACGATTGTAATCAGAGGCCAGGCGGTAGATTTCATTGAAATGGCTAAACCCTGGATAACATTTGTGCCGTGGCCAGAAATGCTTGCTTTGGCAATGGATTGCACCGGAGAATATCTCGTCGAAGTAAAATATTCGGTGATGATAACCAGAGCTCCGGTAACCAACAGACCCACCAAAGAACAAATAAATAGATCCATTACTGTATATTTTCCATTTCCCGACATCAGTAAATCAGTGATAGGGTAAAAGAGAGCCGCGGCGATCAGACCAGAAGCGATGAGACCTTTATACAGAGCTCCCATTATATTTGCCCCGTTGGAAGCCTGTTTTCTTTCGAGGTTTGAAGGCTGATCTCCTTTGCTAATTTGTACAAACCAAGTGCCGATGATGGACGCGAATATAGCCATTCCGCCGATAACCAGAGGATAAATAATTGCGTTTTCAAATTCTACAAAGAGAAGCGAACCCAAGAGCATTGTGGCGACGGAAGTAACCGCGTAAGTTTCAAACAGATCCGCGGCCATGCCAGCGCAGTCCCCCACATTGTCCCCCACATTGTCCGCGATTACTCCCGGGTTTCTCGGATCATCCTCGGGGATGCCGGCTTCAAGTTTGCCGACAAGGTCTGCGCCGACATCGGCCGCTTTAGTGAAAATTCCTCCGCCTAACCGGGCAAAAACGGAAATGAGCGAAGCGCCAAATCCAAGCCCGATGAGCGCGGTGACATCTAAGGTAATTGCATAAAAAAGAGTTACGCCTAAGAGAGCTAGGCCCACTACTAAAAGTCCGGTGACTGTTCCGCCCTTGAATGCGAGAGAAAGCGCGCTTCTAATCCCGCTTCTTGCCGCCTCTGTCGTTCTGACATTTGCCCGGACTGATACATTCATACCGATATATCCCGCGAGAGCGGAAAAAACAGCTCCAACCAAAAATCCCAAAGCCATCGTCCAGCCAAGTTTTGGTATAAAACCGATAATCAAGAAAAGAACTGCGGCAATCATGCTGATTATCTTATATTGCTTGTTCAAATAAGCGCTGGCTCCTTCCTGGATTGCTTTAGCGATTTCCTGCATTCGAGCATTTCCGGGACTCTTGTTTAATATTGACTTGGCTAAAAACAAACCATACAGAATGGCGACAACTGAACTTGCAATGGCAAACAATAAAAATTGATTCATCCCGTACAAAGTAAAAGGTATTTGTTGCTTTTACTTAAATTAACTAATAATCAAATTTTTTTCCCGTCACAAAATTTAACATAAACTTTGTACGGGATTCATTCATCCTTTTGCTTCCTCGGCGGGTTCTTCAACTTTTTCTTTATCCCCCTTGATATCTATTCTCCAGCCAGTCAGCTTGGCCGCTAAGCGTACATTTTGCCCTCCCTTGCCTATCGCGAGCGAGAGCTGGTCATTTGCCACTTCGATGGTGGCTTTGTGTTCTTCAACATCGAGTTCGATCGAAATAACTTTGGCTGGAGAGATGGAATTCGCGACAAAAACCTTTGAATCCGCTGACCAGGGGATGATATCAATTTTCTCACCGCCCAATTCTTGAGTAATAGTGTTAACCCGGGTGCCCTTCTGGCCGACACAGGAACCGATGGCGTCGATATGCTCATCATTGGAATAGACCGCTATTTTGGAGCGAGCGCCGGCTTCACGCGCCACGGATTTTATTTCGACAATGCCATTCTGAATTTCCGGCGCTTCCATCGCGAAGAGCTTTTCGATAAATTTTGGATGGGTGCGGGAGAGGCGCAGATTAATCCCTCTCGGGCTATCTTCTACACTATACAAATACGCCCGGATGCGCTGACCTCTTTGGAAAAATCCCCCCGGGATCTGCTCTTCGGCCGGCAGGACGCCGGTGGCGCGGTTGAAGTCCACATACACATTTCCTCTTTCCACTTTCTGCACGATGCCGCTTACGATTTCTCCTTCTTTTGTTCCATATTCATCAATAATCGAGGTGCGTTCCGCCTCGCGGATCTTCTGAATGATGACCTGTTTGGCTGTCTGCGCGGCGATGCGCCCGTAATCTTCTTTGGTCTCCAAAGGGAAAATAATTTCATCGTTTAATTCTGCCCCCTTTTTTATTTTCTTCGCGTCTTCGAGGAGGATGTGATGTTCAGGATTGAAGTGCACTCGCTCATCACCTTCCTCTTTGATAGAGTATTCCCCGTTTATATCCCCCCCAACCTTCCCTAAAGTTGGAGAGAGTCGGGGTGAGGTATCCATTATCGCAATGCTTTCATCCACCACGATTTTCACTTGGCAGAAATCAGTCTTGCCGGTTTCCAAGTCAAACTTGGCTCGGATAATTTGTCCCTTTTTGCCGTAATCTTTTTTGTAAGCGGCAGCCATGGCTTGCTCGATGGCGTCCAATATTTTTTCTTTTGGAATTTTCCTCTCTTCTTCGAGTTGTTCCAATGCCGATTTGAATGTTTTTAGGTCTAACATGATTTATTTTCTTGTGAGCGAAGCGAGCGTAGAAAATCATCACCCTGTTAAATAAGATTTGAGCCGATTTCTTAAAAATTGTTTACCCAAATAAGTTTTTAGATATTTCTCTCGATGCATAGCATCTTTTTTATCTAAACAAGCTTCAGAGTAAATTAATTCTAAGGGTCTACGTTGCTTCGTAGAAACGACTTGACCCTTCGAATGTTGCTCAAATCTTGATTTTAAATCCTCGGTATATCCTGTATATAGGTTCTTATCCTTTTTAGATAGTAGAACGTATATATAATAGAATTTAACCATATTTAAAATCATTTAACAGGGTTTCTAAAATATATTCGCCCTGCTCATTATTTTAATAAAAAAGCCCTGGTTTCACAGGACTCATACGCTAGTTAGGATATCACAAGTCATATTTTAATGCAATCCCGTTAGAGAAAGGTCGCCCCAAGGTGGCCGAAGCCACTCCCGCACGGGAGGGCGTTCTCTAACGGGATGCAATTTTCGACAACTGTGGATAAGTGGCATTGAGGTGTATTTTAATAGAGGGTATAATACGAATATGAATCCCGTCACTAAAATTATTTTTGCGTTGGCGTTTGTAATCTTTGCTTTGCCTTCTGTTGCGTCCGCCGGGATTGAAGATAACATATCCGCCTGGGCGTGGTCCTCCAACATCGGCTGGATTAGTATGAACTGCATCAATGTTCGTGGTTCTTGCACTGCTTCAAATTATGGAGTCAATAAAAATGATGATGGCACGCTGTCCGGTTATGCCTGGTCCTCTAATATCGGTTGGATAAAATTCGGCGGATTTTCTGAATCTCCATCCGATTTTCCAAAAGGTAGCGGAACCCAACCTAAAAATGCAAATATAAATCTTGGCAATGGTAAATTACAAGGCTGGGTCAGGGCTTGCGCCGGGACGGTAAATGGTGATTGCACCGGAGCTTCGCGCACCGACGGCTGGGATGGATGGATTTCGCTTGCAGGCACCACGACTTCAGGCGCGCCTTATGGTGTAACTTTAGACGGCAACGTTTCTACTTTTGCTTCGCAATATACCTGCTTGACAGATTGTGCCTGGGGCTCGGATGTCGTGGGCTGGGTGGATTTTAGCGGGGTCAGAATCGAGGCGACTGTTGATCCAAGCACATGTACGGATGGCATTCGAAATGGAGATGAAACACGTGTTGATACCGGAGGCCGTTGTGGAGGTGGTAGCACTCCTTCTATTACGGTGATTAGGAAAAAGAGTGATGGTACCTCGTATTCAAGTGGGTGTTATATAAAGACAGGGACAATTACAGAATCAGTTACTTGTGGAAATACATATCCTAAATCTTCAGGTGCATATACGGCTATTGTCGATACTCTTACTGGTCATAAAACTACATCAAGAACTTGCACAACTACGACATCAGGATCTATAAATTGTAATGATATTAATATTGACAGTACAGAAGTTTTATTTTCATTGGGTCTTGATACTTCTAACGTAACAGCTACTTTAACACATACTCCTATTAGTGGTGGTGACTCTTGTTCTATACTCCCACGACAACACTACAAATGTGATGATGGTAATGAAACCACAAATCAGGCAAGCAAGGTAAGTAGCCCTACTAAATGGACATGGACTTGTAGGACTATGCAATGTACAGAGAATAAAAGACCAGGATTTATAGAAAATTAGAAACTATATATTGAAGCGTTTTTCTGTCTCTAATGGGATGATAGGACATTTAAAAGGTAACTTAATATATCAAGATTTAAAATCGGCGATAGTGGACATAGGCGGAGTGGGATACAAAGTTGGCATTTCGGCCGACGCGCTGATCCAAAGAAAAAAAGTGGGCGATGAAATTTCGCTTTGGATTCATACCCATGTCAGAGAGGATTGCCTTGACTTATATGGTTTCGCTAGCCGTGAGGAGCTGGAATTTTTTGAAATGCTAATTAGCGTTTCCAGGATTGGACCGAAGGGCGCCATCGGCATCCTCACCGCGGCCTCGACTGAAACATTGCGCAAAGCTATTAGCGCCAGCGATATCAGCTATCTCACCAAAATTTCCGGCATCGGCAGAAAAACCGCCGAAAAAATTGTAATTGAATTGCGTGACAAAATAGCAAATGGAATAAGCGAAAACCAAGATAGTTTTCTGCAAGCAGAACTCGACGCTATGGAGGCACTAAAATCTTTCGGCTACTCTCAAAATGAAGTACGCGAAGCGCTGAAAAAAGTTACTCCGAATGCCAATATCAACACCAAAATCCGCGAAGCCTTAAAGACTTTGGGAGAAAAATAGATCTTACCTCCAGTATAAGAGAATTTTTCTCAGTGTCTCATTTTGGGCTCATTATATATGGGAGAAGATTAGAATTTGATTTTTTTTGCGATCTTTGCTACATTTTATTTATGCCAATTACCCAATCAGCCCAAAAAGCCATTCGCGGATCCTTGCGCAAGAAGGCTTTTAACGATAGCCGCAAGCGCGCCATGAAGGAAGTGATCAAGAAAATCGAGAAAATGATCAGGACGGATAAAAAAGAAGCTCTTAAAATGCTTCCGGAAGCTTTTGCTATAATAGATAAGGCGGCGCAAAAAAATGTGATCAAAAAGAACAATGCTGCCCGCAAGAAATCGCGATTATCAAGGCTAGTCAAAGCATAAAGTTTATATTTTATAAAGCAATCTATCTAGCAAAGCTTTGCTAGCGAACTGCTCGTCGATCAAGAAAATAATAAATAGAGTACTATTTTTATTTTATAATCTCCTGCGCAAGGCTTTCTAAAATACAAACTTCACGCTTCATATATTATATGAGTCACCTTTTAGAATTTTATGGAGATGAATGTCCTCATTGCGTAACTATGCATGAGCTAGTCGCGCGTTTGGAAAAAGAAGAGGGAATAAAGGTGGAAAGTTTGGAAGTCTGGCACAATCCGAAAAACGAAAAGCGCTTGCTCGCGCTCGATAAAGATCTCTGTGGTGGCGTGCCTTTTTTCTATAACCTGAAGTCGAATAAGTGGTTATGTGGTGAAGTAAACTATGAAGAGTTAAAAGAATGGGCAAATTAAAATACCCGCCAAAAAGGCGGGTATTTTAATGGAGAGAATACTATGCGCGTTTAACATTCACCGCATTCAATCCCTTTGGTGATTCCTCTGTTTCGAAAGAAACAGCATCACCTTCTTTAAGCTCGTCAAAAGTTACGCCAACCAGAGAGTTACTGTGAAAGAATAAATCCTTCGCAAGCCCTTCTCCGGTAATGAAGCCGAAACCTTTATCTGTCAATCTTTTTATTGTACCAGTCATTGATTTTTTGTTTAAATTGTTAAATTACAATACGCTCAAGAAATCGACTCTATGTTCTTGCACTTGTTGTACCTCAACAATAGCATATTTGTTAAAAATAAGCTAGTCTAGGAAGAATGTCTGACGTAATCGTTCGATTCGACAATGTCTCTTTCGAGTGGGGAATAAACAAGCCTATTTTGGATGGGGTTAGTTTTACCATCCGGCGAGGGATGAAATTAACCTTGATGGGACAAAATGGTGCTGGTAAGAGCACTATTTTTGGTTTGATTGCTGGGTTGCATACTCCTGAATCGGGAATTATTAATATTGTCAAAGGAGTGAGCATCGCCACTTCACGCCAGGTTATACCTCCAAATGAGATGAACTTAACGGTGCGCGAGTTTTTTATCTCCTTCGCTAAAGCTACGGCGGGTCAAGGAAAAATTTACAATATAGATAAATTAATTGACGATGTGCTTGAGGTGGTCAATCTCAAAGGGCATACTAAAATTCATGATCAAATAATTAAAGATTTCTCTGGCGGGCAGCAGGCTCGGCTTCTCCTTGCTTCAGCTCTAATTCAAGATCCGGATTTGCTGCTTTTGGACGAGCCGACGAACAATCTAGACAAAGCCGGCATCGCGCATCTGACCAAATTCTTGATAGATTATCAGAAAACCGTGCTAGTGATTTCGCACGACGCGGAATTTCTGAATGCTTTTACCGAAGGCGTGCTTTACCTGGATGTTTACACCAAAAAGATTGAGCAATACGTCGGCAATTACTTCAACGTGGTCAAAGACATCACCGCTCGAGTCGAAAAAGAAAATATGAAAAATGCGCAACTCCAAAAAGAAATCCAGGCCAAAAAAGATCAGGCCAATGTCTTTGCTTACAAAGGCGGACGACTGCGATTAGTCGCCAAGCGCATGCGCGAAAAAGCGGAAGAACTCGAAGAAGAAATTGTCGATGTGCGGAAGGAAGATAAGTCTATCCGACCTTTTAATATTCCAAGCCAGCCGGACTTGATTGGAGAAATTTTGCACATTTCTTCTTTTGAAACTCTTAAGAACGGAAAGAAAGTGAAACACAAAGCCAAAATTTCTTTGAATAAAAATATGCACTTGCTTTTGCAAGGCCCAAACGGCATCGGTAAAACAACGCTTTTAGAGCGGCTGGCGAGCGGCCATGCCGCCGGAGAGAAAGTAAAAGAGGGAATTCGCATCGGGTATTACCGGCAAGACTTCTCGACGCTTAATTTCGAAGATACGGTGTATCAATCTCTCAGTAGCGCAATGCTTGCAGGTGGTGAAAAGCTGGATGAAGAACGGATGCGCTCTGTCGCGGCAGGATTTCTCATCACCGGAGAATTTATCCGCACTAAAATAGGCGATCTCTCGGAAGGACAGAAGGGGCTGGTGGCGTTTGCCAGACTGGTCCTTCTAAAGCCCGGATTGCTTATCCTGGACGAGCCGACCAACCACATAAATTTCCGCCATTTGCCGATAATAGCCAAAGCACTCGACAAATATGCCGGCGCGATGATCCTAGTCTCCCACGTGCCGGAGTTTGTGAAACAGATTCGAATTGATGAGATTCTAGATTTGGAGAAATAAAAAATTTAAAAAGCCAGCGAATACTCCTTCGTGTTTGTTTTATTTTAAAGAAGTACTTGCTTCATGCGTCATAGACGAGGATGTCACACCCCGGTTGCCATACGCTTGTGTCGTTGTTATGCATGATGGACATTTGGAACGAATTGCCTTTCTTAAAAAAGAACACGGCGCAAGGGTGTTGGTCAGAACCGTAACGAGCGAAGACCATTATCCTCAGTTCTTTTTTATTTCTCAACCCCATAAATGCGATTGCCTCCACTACTGTACCTATGCGAAGATTCCGCTGGAAAAGCCTTCTTTGAATCTCGGCTGGTCCAAGGGCTTCTTTTAGACTCTGAATTACGAAACAAGCAAACCTCACTTTTCCCCAGCCATGTCTAAATACCTTCAGCTGTCTGAATTTTTGAAACAGAAGTTTCGTTTT
>MFVS01000031.1 GCA_001786195.1 Candidatus Nomurabacteria bacterium RIFCSPLOWO2_12_FULL_40_42 | reverse complement strand
TGATGATGTGTATTCATGCGGTAATTGTACCGCAAAAGGTGTAAATACGCTAAGGATATGTGTGAAAGTCAGTAGTATACCACGATTGTTAAATTTGGGAAGAATGGCTTTGAAAAAAATCTTGACTTTTTGCCATGGGGGGGGGTTAGACTGAAAAATATAAATGGCTCTTTGATAAGAAGATTGTCTTTATGGGGCAAGCTTTTTGGGTCTTAAAAACTGGACCTAAAAAGCTCGTCTCATTTGAGACAAGTCGCAACCGTCGGGGCGAATTCGACAAAACAAGAAAGGAGGTAGATATGAGTTACAGATTGTCTCGAGATGTAATCGACATGGGTCGGCATCTAATGAATGTGAGGACGGGAGAGTTGTATGAAGTTGATGAGTGTGGGCGAGCGTTATTGTCAACTTTGGCCGAAGGAAAGAATTGTCCCGAGGGGGATATTTTTGATTTCATGCGAACCGAAGGGCTTCTGGTCGATCCATCGGAGCGGAAGGATCGGGACAAATTCCTTTTACAATTGCACGTCTTGAATTCTTGTAATTTACGATGTCGCCATTGTTATGATTGGAAAAATCCAGTAGTTACGCTTACTTTTGAACAGGAACTCGTGGTGATTGACAACTTCGCCGCTTTTCTCAAGAAAATGGAAATGGACGGGGAAATATCATTTACGGGAGGCGAAACGTTTCTTTACGATCGCTTGCCGGAACTGATCGACTATGCCAAAAGTCAAGATGTGTTCATCAACCCATACGTTTTGACAAATGGCACGATTCCCCCGACAACCAAACTTCTCGAATGTCTGGTCCGACATCATGTGGGCATGCAAGTAAGCATTGACGGCACAGAAACGATTCACGATGAAATCAGAGGTGCAGGAAATTATCGCAAGGCGGTTACGGGTATTGAGAAATTTCTTGCGGCCGGACTGAAAGTCAGCGTCCACTATGTGATTATGCGGCGTAACGCAAAGGTCATACCGGAGTTCATCGAAGCAGTGGAAGACCTAGGGGTTAAGCGGGTGAATTTTTCCTGCTTGGTTACAATTGGACCTGGCGCACAAGAGGAAATGCTAACACCAGCCGAGAATCGCGATGTGATTGAAAACATTGCTTTTCTACAGAAAGGGCGATTGATCAGCTTGCTTTCCACTCGCCCTCTTTGGCACACGGTCGGTAGCAGTGGGTTTTGTCCGGTTGGGTATAATACTCTGACTATTGATGCATCCGGACAGTTCCTGCCCTGTCGCCGTCTTCCCATACCGTTAGGCGACGCAAGGCATGATACTTTTTTCCGTGTCTGGTTTGGGTCCGAGTTTCTGCAAAGGATGAGAGAACGGGAAAAGTATGTTGGGGTTTGTGGGACCTGTCCACAAGCCAGTGTCTGCGGAGGTTGCCGCGCTTTGGCCTATGCTGTGACTGGTGATGCGTTTGCGCCAGATCCTTCTTGCTTATTGGTATGTAAAATGTAAACTAAACGTAGAAAGGAGGTGATAACAAATGAAGAAAGTATCCATTGCTCGGATCAAGCCGGTGGTTCGTAGCACCGCTTCTTGCTGTATGAGCTGCAAGTAAGCTATCGAAGGGTTGGAGAAGGGGCTGACGCAACTTTTTCGGCCCTTTCTCTTTTTATTTCGCAACACTTAGTATATAATTTATAGATTGCTATAAAATTTTTATGACAAAAATTGTTTCACTAAAACAATTCAATATTGAACGGCCAGAGAAAATTTTATATGATCTTCCAATTTCTAATGAAACCGATTTATATAATAATATAAAGGGTAAAAGATTAAAATCTTTTTTACATAAAAGCGAAGAAATATTAAAGAAAAACAATATTGAATGGAAATATGAAGAATTAACTGAAAAAAAATTTCTCGAGTGGTTGCCGTATTATAAAGAAAAAATGAACGAACTTAATCATAATATTTGGGCAACTGAAAAATGGTATCAAGAAGAGACCCAAAAAGGATATAATATAAAGGCGTTGTTTTTTTATCAAAACGGGAAGATAGTAGGAAGCGGGATAATGGCATTTAAAGATAACCTAGTTTCTCTAGCATTTAAAGCCACCGATAGAATAACTGTTTCTCATGTGTCATATGGAAGTCTGGGGTCTATTATTGATTTCCTTAGATTAAAATTAATTTGCAAAGAAGGTAATTCTAAAACTGTAGTTACTAGATCAAGAAATGCTTTTGGAGTAATCAATTCTATTGACTACTTGGATTTTAGGTTGCGTTTTGGTTACACTATTCGTCCAAATTTAAGTGCACCAATATTATCAGATGTGCCAGTAAACGATGATGATTTTGTGCTTTTCTACGGATTACAGAATGGGGAGCTTTCTTTATATGCCTTGCAATCAAAAGAGGCAAGCAACAAAGAAGAATTTTTCAACAAGAAAAGTTTCTTTTCATCGGAAATCCCATTTAAAAAAATTTATTATTAAGCTCATCCGCATATGGAGGGAATTTTTTAGTAAATATCCCCACATCTTCTTCGTCGGAAAGTTCTAAATTCTTAAATTTTGGAAATTCTGGAATCATACACAATAAATTACAACAAATTCTCCGCCGGATATCTTGTCCCGCGTCTGATAAAATGAGTTTCAACATCGAATAATTTAAAAGTTTTGGTAAAATAAGCGACAATTTTTTTCACGTCTAGCCCATTTCTGCAAGAATAAACATCAGCGCTCGCAAAGCGACGTTTAGGAAAAGTGTGTACTGATATATGGCTTTCAGCGATTATCACAACTCCACTCCAACCTCCGGGATCTTTTATTCCATTATCGGGAGCTGAAACAACCATTGGTACAGAAAGTGTTTTCATGCCGAGTTTTTTAGGCAAATCAGATAACACAAAAGAAACTTTTTCTTTGTTATTTAAAAGCCCAGGATCGCCTCCATAGCCATCAATTGTTATATGTTCACCAAATTGTATAGTTTTTTGCTGATTTTCTGCTCCTTCAAGCATAAATCTAGTATACCATGATTGTTAAATTTGGGAAGATTGAATTTTACCTTATATTTGACATTTTTTACAAAAACAACACCACGCTTCCAATAATCATAATAAATATTGCAATAGTTTTTGGAATTAAAATTTGCTTTGTTAAATTTTCTTTTACAATATGCGGGAAAAATTTTGTGCCGAGAACCGCCAAAAGTAAAACGATTGCCGGTTGAAAACTACTAACCAAAAAGACCATTGCGACCGGAGCCAAAAGCAAGGCAAAATTGGTCAAAAGGTTGCCAGTAACTGACATAAATTCACTGACCACATTGACGGTGAAAATCGTGTGTCCGCCCGTACGGTTCATATGCAGGAACGCTTCGCGAAAATGCGGTATTAACAAAAATATGAGCAAGCCGGATAATCCCAAACCGAGGTACTCCCAAAAAGACGAAATCCAAAAACTGTTTCCCCCGGTAACATATTTAAATATGACTCCGGAAATGGCGATGGAGATACAGGCGAAAATCATATAGTAAACATGTTTTCCTTGTACACCTTTTTTGCTGGGTTCAAAATTAAAAGAAATTAAAATGAGTCCGAGAAAGATTATCGCCGAACCCACCATTTGACTCAAGGTCAGTGTTTCTCCCAGGAAAAAATAACCTAAAATATATCCAAACACCGGCACTGAAAGAAACCAAGGCACAACGGCGGAAGTTTCTTCTATTTCCAAGGAAAAAAGATACAGAATAATCCAGATGACAGTCAAAACTCCTGCCACTAACAAAAGCAATTTGTCTAAAATCGGAATATCAAAAACATTCGGAACAAAAATCCAAATAAAAAAGGAAATAATCAAACCGATCAAGCTGGAAAAAAGAACTAACCCGCCGGAACTGCGTTCTCTTTCTTTGTTAGAGAATCTAGTTACTAAATAATTATCGGCGATGTTGACTATTGCCCAGAGAAACGGTGCGCCGAGAGCTATGAAAAACCATTGCATAAAGCTATTTTATCATGTTTTTAGAGAAATACACATACAAGTCTTACCCAACACAAGATGAGAAACTAGAAATCCTTTTCCCAAAACCGAGTCCGTATTATTTCTCCCCGCCAAAAAATCAGGAAGCACGCGAAGCGAATTTTGCGAAATACTTTCCCCCGTCACAGATATTTTTCTGCTGAAAAATTCTGCGACCCCGACTCGGCTCGTCAGCCTCCGTCCTTGCGAATGTGCCCCGCACATTCTCACCCCCAGCATTTCGCAAAATTTCGCTCGCGTTCCGCATTTCTGCACTCCGCCTCCTTTGCCCCAAAACATTGTGGCGGAGCGCAGAGCGTTTTCCCGCACTTCTGCTTCAGCAGAAGCTCTGTGCGAAGCACAGAGCTTTCCAAAATGGAAAGTGCAGGGAAACGCTACTCATCTACTTTGAAAAAAGTTCGCGCAAATGCTAGAATTACTGCACCAGACAGAAGCACGAACAAAAAACAGCCCCGTTCAAGGGACTGTTTTTTGTAATAAATAGACTACTAAATTTTTCGATTTCTACGTCCTTGAACCAACAGCACAACCGCAATAATCAAAAAGAGAATGAAAAACCACAAGAAATATTTGTTCCAGAAACCTCCGAAGGCGCTAATGACTGAGGCTCCTTGATCAGAACCCAGATTCTCAGAATTTTCTGATAGATCAGGCAGAATATCCGTCGTTTCGGTCGCCGCCCCAGTACCGGCTCCAGAGCCAAGAGAAATATTGCCATCGCCAGTTCCTAGACCTTCCGCACCTATGCCTGAAGATCTAGATACAATTGTGTAGAGACTTGGCGCGTTTGTTATTCGATTGCCAGAGTCAATAAAGCGTAAAGTATAATTACCGAGTATCGCGGATGTTGGAACAGTCCAATTTAATGCGTTTATACCGCTTGCACTTCCATTGGCGCTCGTGCCAATTGGAATAATCGCGCCAGAAGTAGAAACTAAACTAAGACTAGTGTTCACATTCTGAATTGACGCTCTCCAAGAAATAGTGTAAGTGCTGCCGCGAGCGAGCCGGGTCGTAGGAATATTAAAGCCAGCCAGCGAAACTTTAATTTCAGAAATAGTTTGAACTGCTGTTCCGGAAGTAGTGTTCCTGCTACCACCCCTTCCACCCGAACTTTCGCCCGGATTATTTCCGCCAGAAGGAGTTGTTGATCCTCCTGGATTAGCGTCTTGTGTATCCTCTGTTACAGGATTAGTATTTATCCCCTTATTACCATCTTGAGTATCTTCACTAACAGGATTGGTGTTGATGCCTGTTCTACTGTCTTGTGTACCTTCAGATACATGGTTAGTAGGAGAAATCGAATCCTGTTGATCTTCCGACACAGAATTAGTGTTCACACCTGTTTGACTGTCCTCACTTGCACTAGCAATTTCAGCCCTTTCAGCTCCAGCAATTACAAAAGCTGAAATAGCTAAAATAACCGAAAATAGCCCTATATACCTCATTAATTTCTGATTCATATTATTATATTTATACTATTAATACTAATAATTTTTAATAACTCATCAACCCTCATATCTTAACAAGTAATAGAAATTTGTCAAGGGGTTGACTTTAATTCACAAATATCATCAAATAAAATAAATCGCTGTAAAAAAATCAACTGCAAACCCCTTTCGGAATCTGCAGTGATCGTGATTGCGGGTAGTGAATATCACTGAACCCGATGGATTCTGAAAAAGACTCCGTAATTCGTCCCCTGAAGGAACGACTCCGCGAGGGAGAACCCTGGCGGAGCGGACGCTGAGACCGAGGCGTATCCTGTCTGCCTCGCCTGACCGAACATCCGGCCGATCTCATATCGCGACCCTTGGGGGGCTACCAACGAATAGAGAAGGCCGTAAGGTGTTTTGATCGGCACCCACCCGTATGCCGACTGAGACACCTGCCCCATAGCATAGACAGTGGTTGATGTTCTGAACACCGCAGGATTCGGTGCGCCGGTGTCGAATTGAAATTCCACCATAACGGGAAGACCGTTCGTGAAGTACCCCTCGATCTTCTGTTGATCAAGCGAGTCATTCACGTTCGGCGAGGATAAACTTGCGCCGATGTACGCAATCGCGTCCACCAGTGCGGTTCCATCCCCGACCGACACAAAGATGTCATCCGCAGTCCAGAGTTTTCCGTCTGGCCCGGTGTTGACCCCAATCCGCGTGATGCTGTAACCGAAACCACTAAGACTTCGTTCACCGCTCAAAACACCACCGAAAACTTTCCATGACAGCCGTTCGATGTTTATCTTACCGCCGACACCGACGATGAGGACTGCACAGTAGCCGCGGTTTCCCCACTCGCCCACAAAAGCATTTGTCGGGGCAAACTGAAATCTCCAGAGATTTCGATTCGTTGACGTGGTAACGTCTCCGGAATCAAAACGATTCCGGATGTCCAGCCCGGTTGGAGAGCTTTCGCGCCCTCGATTGTCGAACACTCCGCCCATCTTGAGGGCCGCCATGAGCGAATCCCGTGCCACCGGAAAAGAATTCGTCGCCCGATTTGCATCGGGCAGACTGATCCAAAACGGATACACCTGGATCGCAGTAGCCAACCCAGCAGGCGGCGTGCCCTTTGGAGCTGATTTTGCCACGGCAGTCGGCGTTGTTCCATCTTGAACCCACTCAGTGACCTCGTTTTGGGCGTGGACGGTGATTGCGGTTATCCCTGCCACGAGCAGGGCCATTAGGATTATTTTCTTCATTGTGAACTTTCCGTTTGCTTTAAACTTGCCTAACTCAAGGTTTACGTATTGCCTTGACCTTAGGTTTTAAAAAAGCAGGGGTGAATTAAGCTAGTTTTGTCCGTATCTTTCCTAACATATTTCAGAATAAAAGTCAATAGCGAGGCGCCTGAGTTATCCACATCCGCTTTCTGGTGTGAACTTGCATTATCTCATATATGAGATATACTATATCGCATGAATCAAGTGAAAAAAGAGGCAAAAGAAACCGAACAGGAAAAGATAGGTTATTTTATCAAAGAACTGCGCGAACGGCGCGGAATGACACAGGAAGAATTTGCTAAGGCGCTGAATACTTCGCAGAGTTCCATCCCCCGGATGGAGAAAGGCGAACAGAATCTTACCACCGAGCTCTTGTTAAAAATAAGCAATGTGTTGGATCATAAAATAGTTTCCATAAATGACTCAATTGATTTTGAGGTAAAGGGAGGAAAAAAATTAAGTGGAACTATTAAAACAAACTTCTCTAAAAACGGCTCGGTCGGACTCTTGTGCGCTTCCTTAATAAACAGCGGCACCACCACCCTGCACGGCATCGCCCAGATCGAAGAAGTTTACCGGGTGATTGAAATTTTGGAAAGCATTGGAGTGTCCGTTAAATGGTTGAACCAAAACACTTTGACAATTACCCCGCCCGCCAAATTTTTATTGGATAATATTAATGTAGAATCTGCCATAAAAACACGCTCAGTCATTATGCTGGTTGGCCCGTTGATCCATAAATTATCATTGTTTTCCATACCTCACGCCCATGGATGCAACCTAGGCAAGCGCACCATTGCCGCGCACATATTTGCGTTGGAGAAACTCGGGGTAAAAATAAAAACTACAACAAAAAATTACGAAATTAGCGCGAGAAAACTGAAAGCGGCAGAAATAGTGATGTATGAATCCGGCGATACGGCTACCGAAAATGTTTTAACCGCCTCTGCCCTTATTTCCGGCGCCACCAAGGTAAGTTTTGCCAGCGCGAATTATATGGTGCAGGAAGTCTGCTTTTTTTTGGAAGCGCTCGGCGTCAAGATAGACGGCATCGGCACTGCTAATTTGACCATTCACGGCGTCAAAGAAATAAATAAAGATGTTGAGTACTGGAATAGCGAAGATCCGATAGAATCCATGATGTTTATTTCCGCGGCTATCGTCACCGATTCCCGGCTGACCATCACCCGCTCTCCGATTGATTTTTTGTCTCTTGAATTGGAAAAATTAAAAAGAATGAATCTAAAATACAAACTGTCAAAAATATACTATTCTATGAATGGCCGGACCAAGCTCGTTGATATCGAAATTTTTCCAAGCAAATTGAAGGCCCTGCGCGACAAATTGCATTCCAACCCCTATCCAGGAATAAATATAGATAATCTGCCGTTTTTTGTACCGATTGCCATCCGGACCAAAGGACAAACAATGATTCACGACTGGGTCTATGAAAATCGAGCCATATATTTAACCGAATTAAATCGCCTAGGCGCAGATATTACTCTAGCCGACCCCCACCGCTTATATGTGAACGGCGGAACATCGCTCAAAGGCGCGCAGATAGTCTGCCCGCCGGCCTTGCGTCCATCGATGGTGATTCTGATTTCCATGCTGGGCGCGAGTGGCACATCAATCCTCCGAAATGTCTATATGATCAATCGCGGCTATGAAGAGATCGCCGAGCGCCTAAACTCTATCGGCGCGGATATTAAAATAATCAAAGGAAATTAAATGTCAAAGAGACACTTTGACATCCAAAAAGTTATCATCATTCTAGGTCAAACTGCTACGGGCAAAAGCGCTTTGGCGATTAAAATTGCTAAAAAAGTAAATGGGGAGGTAATTTCAGCCGATTCGCGGCAAATTTACAAAGGGCTTGATATTGGTACCGGTAAGATAAGCAAAAGAGAAATGAAAGGTATCCCTCATCATCTGCTCGATGTCGCCAATCCAAAACATAAATTTTCCGTGGCCGAATTCCAGCAATTGGCAATCTCCGCTATAGCTGAGATTATAAGTCGCGGCAAAACTCCGATCATCTGCGGCGGCACGGGGTTTTATATTGATGCCATCACTAAGGGCATTGTCTTCCCCGAAGTCCCGCCGAACTATCCGCTTCGTAAAAAATTAGCATTTGCTAGCGACCGCGCACTAATGCTAAAACTTCAAAAACTTGATCCAGAGCGCGCAAAAAATATTGATCCCAAAAATAAACACAGACTAATCAGGGCAATTGAAATCGCTAAAACTTTAGGCAAAGTTCCGAAAATTAAAGTGAAAACTCTGCCCTATAAATTCATGAAAATTGGTTTATACTTGCCGCCGGAAAAATTAAAAAAGAAAGTGGGGCAAAGAGTGAAAAAAATGTTCAAGAACGGATTGCTGAAAGAAATTAAAAAATTAAAAAAATCCGGCGTGTCAGATCAAAGACTGAAAGAGTTGGGTTTTGAATATGACTATCCCACGCCGGAGAAAGTAATAAAAGAAACTTTGCAATACGCCAAGCGACAAACGGCGTGGTTTAAACGCGATAAGGAAATCAAGTGGTTTGAATTATATATTTAATGCGAACTGGCAGCTTTCGAAATCCAGTATAAAAACAAAAATATCCAAATTCCCAAGTTATTTAGGAATGCGGTCGAATGATTGGAATCAAACGCTAAAAAAACAACGACCAGCCCGTAGATTATAACAGGCCACACCAAAAATTTTGCAGATGATCCGTGTCCCACTTTTTTCTTTAATGAATAATTACTTTACCGCCTCGGCATCGGCTTTAGACATAAACTTGAACATATTGCTCCCGCACTTGCCACATTGACCTTTGGCAGAATATCTGCCGTTTTTCTCCTCAATCTTCACATTGGTCATCACTTGCATCGTCGGCTTGTTATTCGCATCCCTATCCTTCATACACAAAGCTTTTAATTCTGCCATATATTTTTGCACGCCGTAGCTTTTTAAAATTTAAAAGCAGAGGCGACTTATAATTATTAGTAATAAGGCTATTATATCGATAAACACCTCTTAAATCAAGGCTATTGATTTAGCGTACGAATTATTACGATTAATCCAACCAATTCTTCACCTTGAGGGCGGCAAGCGCGGCGGATTGCTCGGCTTCTTGCTTGGATTGGCCCTTGCCTTCGGCTATCAGATTCGGCCCAAAATAAATACCCACTGTGAAATTTTTATCATGGTCTGGTCCAGACTCTCGCAGTACTTTGTACGCCGGCGTAAAATTCACAAAATCTTGCGCTTTCTCCTGCACCAGAGATTTCGCATCGCGCCAAAGCTTCTTTCTCACAATTTCTTCCGTGTTCGGCAAAAGAGTTTTACATACAAATTTGTCTACCGTTTCTATCCCCTGATCCAAATATATAGCGCCGATATACGCCTCATAGGTATTGGCCAAAATATACTGCCGCGCTTTGCCGTTATCTTTATGTTCGCCTTTAGACAAAAGCAGATAATCATTCATACCTATGCCTGATGCAATTTCCGAAATAATAACGGCATTCACGAGGGCAGAGCGTAAAGCGGTCAATTCTCCCTCGGTATAATTAGGATATTTTTTATAAAGAAAATCGGTCACGATGAGCTCTAAAACCGCGTCGCCTAAAAATTCCAGCCGCTCATTGTGCGACAGTTTGGTCCCGGGATTTTCATTGATATAGGAACGATGGATAAAAGCCTGCTCCAGGAGCTTCTTGTTTTTAAAAATTACTTTGGTTTTTTTCTCGAAATCTGAAAAATTAATCATATTTTTATTTCTTACTTAATATCTCAACCGCCTTCGCAATTAATGGGATAATGTCATTATAAATACGTAGCTCCGGCACTTTCGCCATCTCGAACCATCTAGCCCCGTCGAGTCCGCCAGACTCTTCCAATTCCAGCTCTTTATACTCGCTATGCGCCAGAAAGTAAACTACTTTCTTCAAACTTTTCCCCTTTGAAGGATGTGCTGCCACATATTCATTCTCCCCAAGTTTTGCTTCTATTTTGATATCTAGACCAATTTCTTTTTTAATTTCTCGGACAGTCGCATTTTCCTCGCTTTCCTCCTCCTCAATACCACCCTTAGAAATAGTCCAATATCCAAAAACATCATGCACCAGCGCAAACATAATTTTGCCATTCTCTTTATTATTTTTTTGGGCATAGACGAGCGCTGCGCCTTTTTTCTCTACCGGTAATTTGGCAATGTCGACTGGTTCTTTGGAGCTATTGGAATCTTTCTTTCTGTTCGAAATTATCGGATGTTCCTTCTGATGTTCTTTCCCGGGCTCGCCGATCTCTTTATACACCGCTCCCAAGACGCCATTTACAAATTTGCCGGAATTTTCTCCGCCAAAAGTCTTGGCTAGTTCGATGGCCTCATTGATAGCGACTTTCGGCGGGACTTCTTTTCGATCGCCAAAGAGAAGCTCCGTCAATCCGATTCGCAGAATGTTCCTATCTACGATGGATATTTTATCGATCGGCCAATCCGGCGCCGTCGCTTCGATGATTTCATCTATCATCGCTTGTTTCTTTAGGATTTGATCTAGAAGATTTGAGACAAAAGCATCATCTTCCAGGCCTGGAGCAAATTCTTTTAGATTTCTAATTAAAGCTTGTTTTATCTTCTCTGGATCGCCGCTCTTTTTACCTTTGTTTTCGCCCAGAGGTGAAAAATCCCACTCGAAAAGCGTCTGGAGCACTATTGATCTGGAAAGGTGCCGATTTGCCATAAATTAATGACGAGATGAATTTATTTATTTTCTGCCTTTCGGGCTTTTTCTTTCTTTTGCCTCTTTTCTGTTTTTTTAACTAAATCTAGAACTTTTTTACCTCGATAAAAACCGCAAGCAGCGCACACGGTGTGACGTCTCTTTAGAGCTTTGCAATTTTCGCATTTCGTAAAACTCGTACTCGCGATCGCATGGTGCGAGCGCCGATTTTTCGTATGCGATTTTGTACTCCTCATTCGGACTACCATAAATATACCTTAGCATAATATATGTTAAAATACAAATATGGCAAAAAAAATAATTTATTTCGTGCGGCATGGAGAAACGGAGGATAATGCCAAAAATATAAAGCAGGGGTCCGAAGGCCATTTGAGCGCCAAAGGGCGAGAACAAGCGCTCTCCACCGCGGCAAGATTTCCGAAAGAAAAAGGGCGCCCGCAAGTCATAATTTCAAGCCCGTATCAGCGCACCAAAGAGACAGCTGAAATTATTGCGAGTGTCCTTGGTATGAAAGTGAAGTATTCTAAACTTTTGGTAGAGAAAAGAAACCCGAGCCAGATCGTGGGCCGCGAAGGCGAAGAAAGAGATGTGCGGCAGATCATCGACCGGATTGACAAAAGCTTTCATAGCGACAACTTTCGATATTCAGACGAAGAAAATTTTATTGACCTAAAAAAAAGAGCCAAGAAATTATTAAAATATATCGCGAGAAGAAGCGAAAAAAGGATTATTATGGTGACGCACGGAATTTTTCTAAAAATGGTGGTCTCCTATATGCTCTACGGCAATAAATTAACTGCTTCAGAGTACAATAACTTAAGTTATTTCAACCCGATAGATAATGCCGGCATGGCGATAGTTTCTTACACTCATCATTGGTTTAGAAGAAACGAATGGAAAATCCTAACCTGGAATGATTAGGGGTAAATTATTCTACTTTGCACTTTCCTTTGCAAGGTACCCCTTTTTTAAGACAGAAAATCAACTAATTAATTTCATTTTAACTTGAAGCGATTTTTTTAGCAAATTCTCTAGGCGACATTTTT
>MFVS01000030.1 GCA_001786195.1 Candidatus Nomurabacteria bacterium RIFCSPLOWO2_12_FULL_40_42 | reverse complement strand
GAATAGTGGTATTCATACAAAAAGCACCTCACGGCGCTTTTTGTATTCTAACTCATTTTAGGGGAAATTGGGAGTTTCGTAATTCAAGGTATTAGAAGAAAAAGTTTGGGTTTTTCCCACGGTTTCTCCCAATTGGGATCGAATAGCATGTCGTGGCGAATTGTGACCAAATCCATCCGAAGCAATTTTGCAAGGTCTTCTTACCACTGAATCCTGTTCTTGCTGAGTAGGCAGAGTAGCAACTGCTTGATCAGCTCCAGCACGCGTGTGAGTTTCGGGTTTTGGAGCATTTCTGTGAGGTTTTCGAGCACGCTTTTTCGCATGGTCTTCCTTTCTTTTCCGTGTTTTGCACGTCTGGGGTCTCCCGCAATGGGAGATTATCCCTGAGATGCACGCTGTTTGTTTTTATGGTTACAGCGTTCTTTGGAAGTCCGCATAGAGACACCCAAAGAACGCCATAACAAAAGGGCTATCAATGATCTATTTCTGAAAATGATACTACTCTTAAATTTTACATAGTCAATCAAATAAAAAACATAGTTCTTGCACTGTCTACTATCTTTTACATATGTTCGAGATCGTAGACAAATTAGAAACTTATGGATTTCAAAAAAGTAGCCAATTCTTCCCCTTTGATTTCCCGCAGAGCGCCAGGTTTTAGATTGCCCAATTTTATATTCATTATTCTCTCGCGTTTAAGGTCGGCGACTTCTTGAAAAAGCGCCGAACACATGCGGCGGATTTGGTGTTTCTTGCCTTCAGTTAGGATTATTCTAAACGAAAAATCGTTTAGAATTTTCACTTTACATTTTTTGGTCATATATGGAGCTTTACCTTTGACTCCTTCTATCGCCACCCCTTTCCCCATATTTTTCTTAAAGCTTGAGCGCAGTTTGTTCAAAGTTTTCACCACATATTCTTTTTCGTGAAAATATTTTGGATTTAAGAGTTGGTCGGTGATTCGTCCATCGTTGGTTAAAATCAAAAGCCCATGCGAAGCTTTGTCGAGCCGGCCGAGGGGGAAGAGATCCTCTCGCGGCGAGTCGGTTTCAATGCCTATCGGTTTATTGTAAGCAAAATATTTATATTCTTTTTGTTCGGCTCCTTTTACTTCTACTCTATCTGCTTCATTTACTTTACTGCCGAGCAGAGCCAATTTGCCATTAATGAAAACTTTCTTCTCTTTCACTAGTTCATCTGCTCCTCTTCGCGTCGAGATTTTTTTAAGAGCCAGGTATTTGTTGATTCTCATCATATTAGCTTACCATAATATATTTATGGTAGGCTATTCGGTCGTCTGCCGAAAGACTGGTCGTAGAAAAGATGTTTAGAAATGAATACGAGTAAGAGTATGAGCACAAAGAGAAGCAACCATCCGAAAATATTTGTCGGAAGAAACCCAGCGCCAAAGACGCTAGCCGGCAGGACATTCTGATTGAGCGATTCTGGGGTTAATGATGCTGGTTCACTAACTTGCGCGGAAGCGTATGTATTGACGAATTGAGAGATGCCGGAAGGATTAACATAGGAGAGAGTCGCCGGGAAATTCAAATTTGTCCCAGCTGGAACATCGTCTCCGACTCTGGCTCGGATAGTCACTAGGCCTTGGCTGTTAGCGGGCAGGGTGCCCAAATTGAAAACTAAATTATTGCCAAAGACCATCGGATTATTTCCGCTGGTGAACATATAATTCACTTCCTGTGGCAAGGTGGCTTGCAGAGTGAGGCCGGTAATCGCTCCGGTACCGATATTTTGGTAACCAATAGTGTAGTTTATTTCATCTCCGGGACGCGGCCGAGTATTGTCGATAGACGAAGTTACTTCATCTCGGCGGTCGATAGAAGAATTTATTAAAACAAGTGAAGTTGGGGCAGCTGTAGTTGTAACTGGTCTAGGAGTGACGGCGGCCACAGTTTGTCCACGGACGGTTACCGTCACCGAATCAGTAGCCGAAGCGACATTGTTGCTGCAAGTGAGGGTATAGGTTCTGGTTCCAGTCAAGGCTCCGGTATAAAAAGATCCCGGACCAATGTTTCTTGTTCCGGCCCAGCCGTTTACTCCGCCGGAAGCCACACAAGAAGTCACATTGCTGGTAAACCAACGAAGATTGGTAACCCCATTGTAATTTACTGTACCAGCATCTACCGAAAGAATCACCGTCGGATTTTGCACAGTCTGGACTGGCTGAACGTTGTTTACATATACTGTCACCGAATCACTTCGGCTGCCTTCGTCGTTACTACAATTAATACTGAAAGTGGTGGTATTAGTTAAGTTTCCAGTGAAAAAAGATCCTGATCGGCTTCGGCTGCCGGACCAGCCATTGGTGCCGCCACTTGCTCGGCAAGAATCAGCGTCATTGGAGTTCCAAGTAATTGTGCTAGATCCATTGTAATTTACATTTGCTGGATTGGCATAAATATCCACAGTCGGTTCATCATCGTTGTTATCTTCATCGTCCACTCGAACGGTTACCGAATCTTCATCGGAGTCACGGCTGTTGGTGCAGGTAATATAATAAGTAACATCGCGAGTTAGATCGCCGGTATCAAAAGAACCGGATCGGCTGATACTGCCCGACCAACCGTTCGCTCCGCCAGAAGCTCGACAATCATCTGCATTGTCGGAAGACCAGCGAATCGTAGTGCTGTCGTCGAAATCTATTCGCGTATCATCGGCGCGAATATCAACAGTCGGATTTGGAACTGGAGTTATGTATCTGCAAGGCAACGCTTCCCGATAATTTATGGCGCTCGGGTTCTGACAAACTTGCGGAGGATAAACACAGGGAAGCCTTCCGCCATAATTATTGGCAGTTGTGTCTCTGCAAACTTGAATAGGAGTTTGGTGAGGACGGGGCTCAGGTCGATAAGAAGAATGATAGGTATTGTATATATTATTATAGTAAGAGTTAGAACCAGGTTCTACGAAAACGGTTGTGGTCGAGTCTCTGTCTGTCGAAAAACCAGGGAGGAGCAGAGGCGGAAGGTTATCTTGGGGTCTGCCATCCAGAATATTGCCAATATGCTGGGTCGGATCCAAAAAATCCACCACGTCGTCCCAAAAATCCGCCTTAGCCGAAGAAGGAAAAAATGTAAATAAAACAAAGCCCAAAAAGGCAATAATACCCAATATCAATCCAATAGACAATTGTGTTTTTTGACTCACTCTATTTAGCGTAGCACTTTTCAATATAAATGTCAAGGCAGGTTCGCCTGAGAAAAAGTCAAGCAGTGAGGAATTCCAGAAAATCCAATACTTACAGTTTACATCGAAATTTGCTATGATGCATCTATATGGCAAAAGATGAAAAGGTTAAAAAAGATGGCGAAAAAGGTCATCATTACGATGCCTCTGACATCTCGGTTTTAGAGGGTCTGGAGCCGGTACGGCGGCGTCCGGGCATGTATATCGGGACTACAGGACCGGAAGGATTGCATCATTTGGTTTGGGAAATTTTTGACAACTCGCGCGACGAAGCAATGGGGGGCTTTTGTAATGATATTGAAGTAACGCTTCTCCCGGGTAACAGGGTGCGGGTAGCAGACAATGGCCGAGGCATACCAGTGGATACTCATAAAAAAACCAAAGTCTCGGCTTTGGAGACGGTGATGACAACTTTGCATGCCGGGGGTAAATTCGGCGGTGAGGGTTACAAAATCTCCGGCGGTCTGCATGGAGTCGGCGCTAGTGTTGTGAACGCCCTTTCGATTTATTTCCGGGCGGAAGTACACCGGGACGGCGGTATTTATGTGCAGGAATATTCGCAGGGCAAGAAAAAATTTGCAGTGAAAAAAATAGACAACTCAAAACTGCACGGCACTATTGTTACCTTTGAACCAGACCAAGAAATTTTTTCCACCAAAGGCGGATCCACCTCGGGCGGAAAGGATAATAAAATCGCGTTTGACTGGCAGACGATCGTCAACCACATCCGCCAGCAGGCTTACTTGGTCAAGGGACTCAAAATTTTAATTATTGACGCGCGAGAATGGGAGAAAGGCAAGGAGCTGGAAGAAACGGACGTTTTTTATTTCCGAGACCTAGGACTCGAGCTCCCTTCGGCCTCTTTTTATTTTGAAGGCGGGCTGGTTTCCCTGATTAAGTATTACAATAGATTTCAGAAACCAATCCAGAAAGACATTTTTTATGTAGAAAAAGAATTGGATGGCGTCGGAGTGGAGATAGCGCTCCAATATGTGGACGATATTGTGGACAGGATTGTTCCTTTTGCCAACAACATCAACACTCCAGAGGGCGGCACGCATGTGACCGGTTTTAAAACGGCGCTGACCCGAACTTTGAACACTTATTGTAAGAAAAATGAAATGATGAAAGAGTCTGAAGGGGGATTTACAGGAGAAGATGTTTTGGAAGGTCTTACAGTGGCTATTTCCGTCAAACTGCGGGAGATTCAGTTTGAAGGCCAAACCAAATCCAAACTCGGCAGCATGGAAGCCCAAGGCGCAGTGGCTACGGTTTTCGGCGAGGCGTTTAACAATTTCTTGGAAGAAAATCCTGATGAGGCCAAGGCAATAATCAATAAATCAATTCTGGCGCTCAAGGCTCGCAAAGCCGCGAAAGCGGCCAAGGATTCGATTCTTCGCAAGGGCGCCCTGGAAGGGATGACGCTACCGGGGAAATTGGCGGACTGCCAAACCAAGGACGCCTCTGAATCGGAATTGTTCTTGGTGGAGGGCGACAGCGCCGGGGGGTCGGCCAAACAAGGTCGCGACCGCCGTACCCAGGCCATATTGCCACTTCGCGGGAAAATTTTGAATGTCGAACGGGCGCGCATCGACAAGATGCTTGCTTCTAAAGAAGTGAAGTCCTTAGTCATCGCTATGGGTACTTCCATCGGTGATACTTTTGATTTGGGAAAAATGCGCTATCATAAAATAATCATAGCCACCGATGCCGACGTGGACGGCTCACATATTCGCACCTTGTTGCTTACTCTTTTTTATCGATATTTTCGGCAAGTCATTGATGCGGGATATGTTTACATTGCCCAGCCTCCGCTTTATAAAATAAAAAAGGGCAAAGAAATTTCTTACGCTTATACCGATGAAGAGAGAATTAAAATTGTGGGACGTCCCGCTGCCGAGATTGACATGATTGAACATCCCGGTCCCGAAGTTGACGAGGTGCCTACAGCACCTGGCCTAGAAAGTCTGGATTCAACAGAAAACAATATCGGCACTGGGGCGACAAAGTACCACATTCAGCGCTACAAAGGTCTTGGAGAAATGAACCCGGAGGAGCTTTGGGAAACAACGATGGATCCAGCCAATCGTATACTCAAAAAAGTTAATATTGATGATGCCGAAGAGGCTAATAAAATTTTTGATATCCTCATGGGCTCCGAAGTCCCGCCTCGCAAATCCTTCATCCAATCGAATGCTAAACTAGCGGAAATTGATATTTAAAGTTATGCAGAGTATCTCGGAGCTTCTTCGGCGATATGAGCTTGATGGTTGAAATTGCGAGCAAAAGCGTAAAGGATACTGGAGAGTCGATTCAAGTAAACTAAAGTTTCTTTGCCGACAGTGATTTTTCCTTCATCCACCACTGCGACCACTCTTCGCTCCGCCCGGCGAGCGATGGTGCGGGCGATGTCGGAGAGGGCAGCTAGCTCCACACCACCCGAGACAAAAAAAGTTTTAATCGGCGGCAGAATTTTTTCTATGCCATCAATTATTTCTTCCAACCATTTTATTTTCTCTGGCGAAATAGTTTTCGGAGCGCCGGCGAGCTCGGCTTGGATTATAAAAAGATCCTGCTGGATCTGGCCGATCTTTTCAGCAACATCCCCGCCTGCTTTTATTTTTAGCAAGCCCAAAAATGAATTAATTTCATCCAGCGAACCCAAGGCTTCGGCGATGCTCGAGCTTTTAGATACTCTCTGGTCGCAACCGAAAGTCTTGGTGGTGCCAGTGTCTCCTTTTCTGGTGTAAAGCATAATAAAGAATACTGTTATTTTTAAACTTTCTCTGTTTATTCAAATCCCATCCAAGAATCACACGCGTTCTTTGAGGAACCAATTCTGTTATCGGAAATTTTTCCAATTGACACCTCAACTTGTTTTCCATTCCAAACAATTCCTTCGGGTAAAGTAGTTAGGTAAATTTTGAGTTCAAAATCATTCTTAAAATACGTTGTTGAATATGCCTTGCGTTTTCCCGCTGCTCTTTGATAAAGATACTCATCATAGACACATGTCCACCCCTTTTCTTTTAACTGGTTTTTATACTTTTCCACCACTTCTCCTAAAAACAGATTTGAATTATAGGAACATCGAAAACTTGGATTATAGTCAAAATAATTATCTTGACTGTCAAATCGTGTCGCATCACATATTCCATTTGCAGTATAAACTGAGATCGATTTCAACGCATCCGTTAATAAATTTTTATCTCCATTTGTATTTTGCGTCCCCTTATTTGTTTGTTGAACTTGATTTGGATTGACAACAGCGGGTGATTCTGTTTTCTTACTTTTATATAAATATACACCACTACTAATAACTAACACCGCAATAATTGCCATCAATAATGGTACAATAAAACCTTTTCGTGAGTTTTTCATATTTTTTTGTTAAATTTTTAATAAATTAAGAGCTTTTTTTAGGTCCCTTGCATTGCTATAAGTTCTGCTAACCTTTCCCGTAGCAGTATCTTTATCGGCTTCTTTTTCTTTCGCTTGCCATTCTTTGGTCCAGAAAAAAATTTGCTTAATGTCAATAAATTCCAAAAAACTATGAAAAAGCTGATATTCCTTTTTAGGCACAGCTACTAATTCGCCGCTTATTTGTCCTGGAATTGTTATGTTGGTCATACGAGTGCTATTATAACACGGCTGTAAATTAAAATCTAATTGCAAAACTCTTTTCCTGGCAGGTTTTATACTTCGCAGACTCCGGCTACACAAGCGAATTCTTTGGCGCCAGTCGTGTTGTCCGCGGCTTCGTATTGGGAAAGTTTAGAGAAATCAATTTTGCCGATGGACTTTGAACGTCGCTCGTATTCTTCTCTGGTGATGGCTTCGTAGGGAGCGAGCTGATAAACGTGTTCGGATCGAGGCAAGAAGGACATTCCGCCGACGAATTCCCAGTTTTCATAAACAAAGTTTCCAACCGCCAGCCATTCATTCGGGCCGACATAAATCGTGGCCGAAGGATTGTGCTCCACGAAATGTTCTTTGAGTCGCTTCCATTCTTTCATTAGGTCCAGGGCCGTGACTTCATCCTTAAAAATAGCTCCCTCCGGGGCCTTGACTGGAAATTCCAAAACAAAGGTGGTAGCGGTCGCTTCCGACTGACCGACTTCCGGCAAGCACGGGACGCCTTGATCGCGGGCCATAGAAAGCAGGGTATCGGTGTGCGAAATACGGACTCGGCGGATAAAATATGGGGCGTACCAAGGATGCATGCCGGAACCAACGCCGAGGAGTTGGCCAGAATTGCCGTGGGGCTTGACGCAGGTGATCGCCGTGGAAGGATTGATGTCAAAACGCTTGGCATATTTTTTATTTGTTTCAATCGAGTCTTTTTTTAAGATATCTAAAACTTTATCATCTCGAATTATCGGATTGTCATAATAGCCGGTCAAAGAGACGCCGAGCAGCCTCTCGGCTTCACAATTTTCTTTCCACTTTTTTGAAAGATAGCCGAAGTTGGTCAACGTGGATTGGTAAGTACCGAGCAATGTAGCCAATTCCATTTTTCTTTTCAAAGTTTCCACCGTGTCTTTTGGTCGGATCACAATACTGGTCAAATTGCAGAATTGCTTGGAACGCAGGTAAATCTCTCCGCAAGGATTGAGCCCGATCTGCCTCTCGTCCTTGATGGCGGCCCACCTTCGCGCTGGTAGTTGCTTTTCTAGTCCGCCGCGATTAAAAATTCCGCGTTCGCCGGACTTGGATTTGACCAAGGCAGTCCATTCATCCAGAAATTCTTCGGCGGAAGGCTTGGCATTATAAACGGCGGAATTGTTGGCCATACTGCGCTGTCCCTCGGTTAGGTAAAACTGTCCTTTTTTCGCATCGCGCATTTCCGCGTCTTCCAGTTCGGAGAGGGAAATGAGGGCGCTTCTCCTTACGCCACCCGCTACCACAATCATGCCGATCTGGCAGATGATGTCGTGCATATCCAAGTTGGATAGCCGTCGGCCTTGTTTTGATAAAATTTTGCGTCTCGCGAATCCCATCAAATCCATCAAGGGCTGCGGTCCAGAAGCTCTGCCTCCGGCAGTTTCCAGTCTGGAACCGGCTGGTCGAACGAAAGAATAATCGAATTTTATGTCACGGCCATCAAACCAAGTTTCGAGTCCGAGGACAAAAGCATCTGCCCAGCCTTCTTTGTTGTCGTTTACGATATGCGCCGTTGGTTTGCTCCCAGTTTGTTTTTTTATTTGTGGAAATTTTTGCACATTTTCCCATTCGACAGCAAAGCCTAAGCCTGCGCCGCACATGGAAACATACATTATTTCCCCTAAATCTTGGCAGGAGGTCGGCGCGATATAAGAGCAATTATAGGCCCAGACATTGGAATTGCGGCAAGCTTTACCCGCAGACCATAGGAGGCGCATAGAAGGGCAGATGTCTTGATTTAAAATTGTCCGCCTGACTTCTTCATATTCCTTGGCGTGAAGCTTATCTCCCAAATTCTCTTTCATATAGGCCATATAACGATCAATTGTCTCTATCCAAGTCTCGCGGCGGCCCAATTCTGGCACCCACCGCGAATAAAACTGGTAAAAAATATATTCCGAATAAGGGCTAGAAAAATATTTACTGGATTCTTCGACGGCAGTGCGAACTGCTTCCGGCACCGGTCCAAAGGCCTTGCGGAGTTCGGAACGGCGACTGCGGTAGAGGATATATTTTTTAGCTGTCTCCGGAAAACCTTGCTTCATTAATTCTTTTTCGACGAAATCCTGGACTAGCTCCACCGTCGGCAAAAATTTCGCTCCTTTGTTTTTGTCTACCAGCTCCAAGCGGAGACCGAGCAGGGTTTTGAAAACCCGGTTGGCGACTTTGTGCGATTCCGCTTCTCCACCCTCGCCGGAAACTTCAAAGGCCTTAAAAATAGCTCGGGCCACGATTTCTAAATCGAATGGGACAACTTCGCCACTTCTCTTGCGGATGGATTTTATTTTTGCTAACTCGCTTTTAAAAATTTTTTTTGTTTTTTCCATTTGATTTAAATTGTTTTAGGTTGCAGTGGGTTAATAAGGGGTGAGGATTCTTGGGCTAGATCTCTTGGTCGTTGTTTAATCAGTGAATCATAGATGGCGGGGGAGAGGATAAAGGCGAAGACCGTATTTCCGAGCAGGTGAAGCATGGTAAAGGGGATCTGCCCGACGAGCGATCCCCAAAATGTTTGATGAAAAAAGAGCGGGCCGACCGTAAAACCGGTCAAAGCGTCATATATGAACGTTCCCACGATGGCAAAACGGACGTAACTCCATTTATTTGCTTTCTTGTTTTTAAAATAATGCGCAGCCCACAAGCCGAGCGTTCCATAAGCGATAACAGTAAAAAATGTTTGAACTCCGATCGTGCCAGTCACCACATCATAAAGCAAAATACTTAAAACCGCAAAAGCCAAACCGGCGAGAGCTCCGTAAGCGCGACCAATTGGCATCAAAGTTGCTAAAATAGGTTCAACATTTGGAGCGCGGAAGGGTAAAAGCCGAACCGAAAGGCAGACAACGAGAGCCAAGAAAAATTTAAAATAATTTTTGGTATTTATTTTCATCGAAGCTCATTATACACGAAAACAGTCCCCGAATGTAAAGTGGATAACTACAATTTTTCGTATTAAAACACAAAATAAAAATTTATAAAATACCCTTGGTGGGATTTTTTCAAAAATGATCCAAAAAGAGTGCATTATTAACTACTTTTTAAGTATAGGAACGGAGCTGGTTACTAGAAAAAGAAATTAGAAAATGATAAAATCATTTTTATGAAAAGGTTTGCTTTTATTGATGTGCAAAATACTGAAACAACAACACTGAAAGTGTTAAAATTCGCTCTTGACCATGAAAAATTATTTTCCTATCTAAAGGACAAATGGGAATGTGAAAAAATATTTTTCTATCCAGGAATACAGCATGGCGATGATACTCGCGGAGAATTATTTACAAAATTATCAGAGCTTAGTGCTATAGTACGACCAAAATATTTTTTCACATACAAAAACGAGGACAAAATCGCCATCACGAATTGTCCAAAATGTAATACTGAAATTACACAGAGAATAGAAATGGGTTATTCTTGGAAATGTAATTGCGATGTTGAACTTGCCGCGGATGTCCTTGACCACGCTGACAAAAACACGGAGATATTTCTATTCTCTGGTGATGGCGATTTTGAATTCTTAATTCAAAAAGTTATTGCAAAAGGTTGTAAAGTTTCTATTGTCTCTAGCGCAAAAAGAGTACCGAAAGGACCAAGATATTCTACTTCTCGACTTTCAACAAAACTTCGAAAACTTACCCAAGCGAGCGGTTCGCCTGTAAAATTTATAGAGATAGATAACTTGAAATTTCAGATCAAAAAGGAGGCCAATTAGGCCGCAGAAAAGGAAAAAGCCGCGAAGCGCGACTTTTTCTAAGGACTGCTTAAGTATATATGAGTGGTAAAAGAAGTCAAGCGCTTGTACTTATCGAACGCAACGTCCACCAAAATAACTATTATCGCCCTTAGAGGATCCAAAATATCCTGAACCTCCCGTACTCTCAAAGTCACCACTCACCACGGTTTCCATTTTTATATCATTATTGTAATTTTCTGATGACCAGTATCCAATAGAATTAAGTTTTATTGATTTATCACTTTGTGCTTCTTTATACAATCTTAACAACTCATCTTTCGTGGGTACTCTCCAACTTATATTAGGTTTCAATCCATCGACAGATGATAAGTTGTCGCAATATGATCGATTTGTATTTAAATTAACATACCCATTTAATCCTGGAATATCATCTGTCCACTCAAGACCTTGTGAATCTAAGTGCTTTTCAATAACAGTATTCTCAACCTCGACGATAGGTTCTCTGTTGTTATAAAAGTAATATGCTCCGACTATAGATACAATAATTATAACCACTAAAAATATTTTTATTTTCATTTTCAAATCATATCACAATTTATCCACAAAGTAACTTACATTCCCATATTCGTTTTTAAGGTAAATTATGCTACACTTTGATCATAATATTGAATTTTATTATTAAAGGTCATATCTAACATTAGTTATCATTAACTTTATGAAATATAACAAGGGTTTTGCAAATATAATCTTAGTTGTAGTAATCGTTGCCATCGTAGCGGTTGGTGGATATTTTGTTTTAAATAGAAAAACTCAAGAGTTAAATATCAACCAAACCTCAAATACTACCGCCACAATTCCTAAAGATTGGACAACATACACTCATTCTACTGGTCTTTATTCTTTAAGCTATCCAAGTGTTTGGGATATAGAAGCAGGATCAACAAAAACAAGTTTACTTGTAAGAATTGATGGGGCTAATGGTCAAAAACTTCTTACAACAAATGTAATTGATGTGAGAATCGATTTAGATAATCAACAGTTAAATTTTATTCAAACTTCAGCCAAAGCTCAAAACACAAGCATGGTTCAGAAAAAATGGAAGTCAGTCGGGGGGTATCAGATTGATGAAATTACTTTTACCCCAAAAACTTACTATATCCTTCCCCCGATGTACTTAATGAAGTTGGGCAAGAATAATAACGGAAGTGAAATCAGTCTCATTATTGGTGTTTCAATGTTACAATATCAATGGACTCAGTATCAAAGCACTGTTGAAGGTATAATTGATTCCCTGTCTATCAATAAGGATAAGATAAAAACTTTAATTCCAACATCAGTTCAGCCAAATACATATCCACAAGATGATAATAGAAATAAATTTAATGAAAATACCTCTCCTTTGACCACAGAAGAAATGCAAACAAGAGATAGAAATGCAAAGATTGTGACTGATATGGCACAGTTACAAACTACTGCTGAATTAATTTTTAGTTCAAATAATGGCTATGCAACTTTTTGTTCAAACGGTCTGATGAATATCAATGCTAAACCACTTACAGATTTGCCCGCATTGGTTCAAGACATTGTTACCGCACAACAAGTTAGTAGTCAATCCCAAGCAGGAATTACTTGCATATCAAATCAAAATAAATATGTTCTTCGAATTATATTCACAAAGTCAATAGCAGGGTATCCTCAATCATTCTGCATTGATTCTTTAGGACACATGGGGGATGATCGTAAGTTCAAATTGGATTCCACAACAGTATCATGTCAAAAAATAGAAAGCTAGTTCTTAGTGATTATTTAGTCTGCCCGCCTCCACCAAAACAGAAATTCAGAAGCCCGCGCGGATTCCCTCCCAGACCCTGCCTCCGCGCGGACGAAATCCGAATTCTCGCCAAAGCAAATTAGTCGAGGTTTTACGAATCCTTTTCCCAGAAAATAGTTTCGCAAAACCGAGTCCATTTTTTCTTGAACGGCTCATTTCCTGCCATTTGAGCCGTTCCAATGTTTAGCACATTTCCGCTCTCTCGCTTGGCGAGAGCACGCGCGTAGTCGTGCGTGAGGGCTTTGCCCTGCGGAATGTACCGACTATTTATTTTGAAAATAGGTTCTGATATGGTTTAATAAAGACATGCTTAATAAGTTTTCACCCTTTAATTCTTTTTGGTAAAATCCTAAAGCCAAGGCCAATCTAAAAAGAAAAGCTTTATAGTCTTGCTCATCAAAGAAAATTTTTCCTTTATTGTTGCCTCGATTATAAATATGAGCGATTGATCCATTATTAAATTTTTTGTAGTCTCGATGATTCATTACCACATTATGTCAAAGTGTCTCTTTGACAGCAAGAGTTTTTTGTTGATAACTTCAATGCAAATTAGTTTTTTAAAGACTATAATGTATGTATGTTCACTGATCCGGTAAAAAATTTAAGAGCTTTCGGAATTCGAGAGGATGCTGTCGTGGCGGACTTGGGCGCCGGGACTGGTTTTTATTCGGTGGCTGCTGGGCATATGGCGCCGAAGGGCAAAGTGTACGCGGTGGAAATAGTCAAAGATTTTTTGATGACCATAAAAAATAAAGTTCGGGACGCTCGTTTAAATAATGTTCCCAGAGCTTTGTTCCCAGAGCTTCCCAGAGCTTCCCAGAGCTTTAGACTCTGTTCCCAGGATTCAGGTCAACAGCTTGAGCTGTTGTTTGAATAGTACCACGGCTTTAGCCGTGGGTATCTATATTCGTGGGACCTCTGTCGTATTGTATACCACCTACTTTTAGTAGACCTTCGACACCGCTTCTTTTTACGATTTTCTTCCAGTCTCTCAAGGTCTCTCTGGGGTACCGGGCATTTTGCTAAAAAGGTCTGTGCCAAAGAAATCTTTGGCTCGAACCTGCTTCTTGGCGAAAAAACAGTGCGCACCGCCGAAGGCGGTGCTCCCTTCCGAACCCAGAATTCATTGGCGAAAACGGGCGAAACAGCGTGGGCGTTGCTTCGCAACGCCCACTCCTTATTTCTTTCAAAACCATTTAGTTCGTTTAAGGTGCTCTCGCGTGGAATCGAACCACGATCTCAAACTCCGCAAGCTTGAATTCTATCCGTTGAACTACGAGAGCATGAACTCACAGCAAATTTACCTTACCAAAAATGGTAATTTAAAGCTTTGAGTGAAACTTTTGAGAGTTTTGAGATTCTCGCGAAAAGATGCGAAGCTGAAATTGTAAAGATTGACTCGTACTACTTCGCCTTTTTTGTCATAGTCAATAACAACATTGCCAGAAATATCCGAATCAACGCTTTTTCCGTGTTTCATTTCTATAGAAAGCACCTCACTTTCTTTGTCATATGAAATTTTTTGGTTTTGTTTGTTCACAAATATTATCTGATCTTATCTTAGCATTTTTTAATTAAATTTAAAAGCCCAGCGATTCCATTATTTTAAGCGAGGGGTGTTCCTTCATTTCTTCTTCCGGCACATTTTGCGCCAGCATGATAGCGTGGATATCTTCGGCTAAATTATTATCAATCGAAATTGAAATTATCGGCATAAAAAACCTCTCGGTTTTTACAAAAAGAATAAATTTTGTTCCAGTCTGCACCCAAAAAGATTTTATATTTTTATAAGGATACAAAAGAGTTCGGATTTTCAATCCTCTCGGATTGAGTTCGTAAGGAATAATTTCCGGTTTTTTTATGGCGAAAGATCCAAGCAAGAGTCCGCTCAAGACAAGAAGCGTGGCGAAAAAATAATTGCTGTAAATTGTCGCGGCGACCGAGCTTGCGGCGACAATAATGCCGAGAGCCAAAAACCAATCATTGCCCCGCTCGCGTTCTTCGTATTCCAAAGCCGACCATTCCAATTTCTCCATGTATTAAGTATAACATATGAGTATTAAGTTTTGACAATTTGTGCTACCCGGTAGTAGATTTTGTCAAAGTAAATTTTTTCTAAAAATTTACGCACTTTGTGCATTGGCAAAATTCACTACCGGGTGCTATGATATTTATATGTTTGAAAAGAGCGCCAACACCACTTCTATTTCCATCACCACCAGCACCATGGTTCGGGCTATTCTCGTTTTGCTGTGTGTATTTTTACTATGGTTCTTGCGGGATTTGGCCCTAATAGTTTTGACTTCTATCGTTATAGCTTCTTTTGTCGAATCGGGAATCCCGCATATGAAAAAGATAGGAATTAATAGAGTTTTTGGGATAGTTATTATGTATGTCATCTCGCTACTCATCCTCTCTGGAATATTTTATCTTTTTGCTCCGCTTCTGATTACCGAAATTTATAATTTTTCCAATTTTATCTCCACTTACATCCCGGGCGTTTCTTTCTTGAATTATTTCCAAAATGAAGCCTTCTCGGGGGCAAAAGATATTGTGAATTCTTTGGGCAGTAATTTTTCGTTGGCTAGCCTGTTTTCCGTATCAAAAGCTTTCGTCTTAAATCTTTCCGGAGGATTTTTCCAAACCCTTACTGTCGCCTTTGGCAGCGTTTTCAACTTTGTCTTGATTATTCTTATTTCCTTTTATCTTTCCATGGAAGAGCGGGGCATCGAAAATTTTCTTCGACTTATTTTTCCGATTCAGCACGAAGACTATGTCGTGGATCTATGGGAGCGCTCTCGTCGCAAGATTGCTCTCTGGATGAAAGGGCAGGTGGTTTTAGGTATTGTCGTTGCAGTTCTCACTTATTTAACCTTATCACTTCTTGGCATAGAGTATGCGCTGCTTCTGGCTATTATTGCCGGAGTAATGGAGCTTGTGCCTTATGGAATTTTGGTCGCCCTGATTCCCGCTTTCACTTTTTCTTATCTTTCAGGAGGAATATCAAGCGCCCTTATGGTTAGTGGAGCCTATTTAATTATTCATCAATTTGAAGTTTTTCTTTTTGCTCCGCTTATTATTAAAAAAATAGTGGGCTTGTCGCCAATTGTGATCATCCTGTCTGCCTTGGTAGGTTTCGAATTGGGCGGAGTTTGGGGAATAGTGTTGGCCATCCCGGTAGCAGTGATCGTCATGGAATTTTTGAGCGATATTGAAAAGAATAAAATCTTGGCTCGAACTCAAAGTAAATAATAATAAGTAAGCGAATAATGAATGAAAAAAGATAGTTTTTATATCACTACTACGATTCCGTATGTAAACGCCGAGCCGCATATCGGTTTTGCGTTGGAGCTTACCCAAGCCGACGCTCTCGCAAGGTATCAGCGCCTAAACGACCGAGAAGTTTTTTTCTCGACCGGCACCGATGAATATGGCCAGAAGATTTGGGAAGCGAGCATTAAAGAGGGCAAAAATGTGCAGGATTATGTCGACCATTATACGCAAAAGTTTTTGGAGCTGAAAGGCATCTTAAATCTGTCTTATGATAATTTTATTCGGACTACCAGCGTGGGGCATATCACGGCAGTGCAAGAATTTTGGCGTCTGTGCAATAAGAAAGGAGATATTTATAAAAAAATATACCGAGGGCTGTACTGTGTCGGTTGTGAGAAATTTATTACCGAGAAAGATCTAAAGGATGGTTTTTGTCCGCTTCATCCCAATAAAAAGCCCGAGATAGTGGAAGAGGAAAATTATTTTTTTCGGTTAAGCAAATACAAAAAAGAGCTTTTGCAATATCTGGCCAACGATAAAGTTATTTTTCCGGAATGGAGGAGAAAGGAAGCAATCGACTTTGTGCAAAATGGAATGGAAGACTTTTCGATTTCGCGCGACAAGAGACGTTTTTCTTGGGGCATACCAATACCGGGAGACGAGACCCAAGTGATGTATGTTTGGTTTGGTGCTTTTGTCAATTATATTTCTACCTTGGGGTGGCCGAACAGTAAAGGTCTTTTTGATAAATTTTGGGTGGGCGGCGAAAGAGTGCAAATTGCTGGTAAAGACATGGTGAAATTTCAATCAGTCATGTGGCAGGGGATGCTTCTCTCGGCTGGAATGCCGACGACTGATAAAATTATTTACCATGGTTTTATTACGGGCGAGGGCGGAATCAAAATGTCAAAGTCTCTCGGCAATGTAATTAACCCGAACGACATAGTCAAAGAATACGGCACGGACGCCCTTCGCTATTTTCTGTTGCGTGAGATTTCTTCTTTTGAAGACAGTCCATTTACCATGGAACGCTTCAAAGATGCGTACAATGCCAATCTGGCCAATGGGTTGGGGAATTTGATATCGAGGGTTATGACAATGGCTGTAACTTATAATGTTAATCTTTCAAAAGATGAATTAGAGATAAAGTATTTCGATCATAACTCAAGGAATTATTTAAAAGATTTTGATATAAATCAATGCTTAAATGAAATTTGGAGTAAATTAAAAAGTTTAGATGAATACATACAAAAAAAAGAACCATTCAAAAATATCAAAATAAATCCAAAGGAAGCAAAACAAGATGTGCATTATTTATTATTCCATTTATATAGCCATGCTCTTGAGTTGGAACCATTTCTACCTGAAACTTCAGATAAAATAAAAAAATTAATCAGAGAAAATAAAAAACCGGAGAAGTCTTTGTTTCCGCGAAAAGATTAGAATTAAATATAAGAAGAATAAAAGTCGAAAAGAAAAATTAATAATTGAGATTGATGGTTCCCAGCATTTTAAGAAAGAAACCCAGGAATATGATAATGTAAGAAGTAATTATTTTGAAGGTCTTGATATAAAAGTTTTACGTTTTACAAATGCTGAAATAAATATTAACATAAATAGTGTCGTAGAAAATATTATGAATGAATTAAATCCCCCTCCCCTTAATAAGGGGAGGGCTAGGGAGGGGTCTTTAGATTCAAACCCCCTCTCAATCTCCCCCTTAGTAAGGGGGAGAGGTAAAGACTAATATGCCCAAATACATTGACATTCATAGCCATGTAAATTTCCAAACTTTCGACGCAGATCGAGATGTAGTCATCAAGCGCGCTTTGGATAATGATACTTGGGTAATCAATGTCGGCACCCAAATGGATACTTCGAGAGCGGCAGTCGAGATGGCCAATCAGTATCCCGAGGGGGTGTATGCAATTGTCGGATTGCACCCGATCCACACCGGAGCTTCATATCACGACGAAAAAGAATTGGGGACAATAGGAAAAGAATCTACCCGGTTAGTAGATGTTGGCGATGTGGCTTTGCCACGCACTAAAAGTGCTTCGCCAACATTCACTACCGGGTTTACTTCGCGCGGCGAAAGCTTTGACAAAAATTATTATCGAGAACTTTTAAAAAATAAAAAGGTAGTCGGGATAGGGGAATGCGGTCTCGATTATTACCATTGCACTCCGGAATCAATCTCCAAACAAAAAGAAGCCTTCATTCAGCAAATAGAATTAGCTAATGAATTTAACAAGCCGCTCATGCTGCACATCAGGAGTGCCTACAAGGACGCCTTAGAAATTTTAAAAGTTCATGCCAGGGTTAAGGGCAACGTGCATTTTTTTGCAGGGACTTGGCAAGAGACCAAAGCATTTTTGGATTTGGGTTTTACTCTCTCATTTACCGGGGTTATAACTTTTACTCATGATTATGATGAAGTAATTAGAAATACGCCGCTTGATATGATTATGTCCGAGACAGATTCTCCGTATGTTACCCCGGTTCCATATCGCGGCAAAAGAAACGAACCTTCTTATGTACAGGAAGTAGTGAAAAAAATCGCTGAGATCAAAAATTTACCAGAAAATGAAGTGGCGAAGATTCTTTTATCGAATGCCAAACGAGTATTTACTTTGTAGAGGGTTTTTGCTAGTATGAAATTTATGGCGGAAGAGGAAATAAAAGCTGAAAATCAAGTATCGCTGACTCCCGATACCGACGGAAGATTGCCCGGTACCCCAAATTTAAGACACATTTTCAACTAAGATTAGCGGTATAATAGTCGAATATATCAATAATTTTCGTTGAGCATATGTCTAA
>MFVS01000029.1 GCA_001786195.1 Candidatus Nomurabacteria bacterium RIFCSPLOWO2_12_FULL_40_42 | reverse complement strand
TGAATAGTGGTATTCATACAAAAAGCACCTCACGGCGCTTTTTGTATTCTAACTCATTTTAGGGGAAATTGGGAGTTTCGTAATTCAAGGTTAACTTAAGATACCACTTTAAATCTTCTACTAATGATTCCATGCCACCCGAAACAATAAACTCGTTTCTAAGCCTTAATAATCTTTCTCTCACTTTATCTTTTCGAGGAACTTCTTGGCTTGACATAAAATTATCAATTTTATTTTATTCCCGTAATTTTCACCTTGAAAAAAGGCTGACGATGGCCGTTGCGGCGGAGGTAGCGAGATTTTTGTTTATATTTTACTACTAGAATTTTTCGGGCTCGGCCTATCTCTACGATTTCCGCATCTACTTGAGCGCCTTTTATATATGGCGTGCCTATAGTGGTATCATCGCCACTTTGAGACAATAAAACCTTGTCAAAAACCAGCTTGTCGCCTTTCTTATACTCAGCTTCCTTGCCAATGATTTTCTCAATAGAAACAAGGCTCCCCAGAGAGACCTTGTATTGCTTGCCGCCTGTTTGGATGACCGCGAATTCCTCTGTGTCCATACGGTTGATATTAGCTTAAATTTTGATATAATGCAAGGTATGCAATCAAAAATTATTGAAAAGTACTTTTTCTTCGGACTTTTACTGGCGACCTTTATTTTCACTTTTTTCATTTTCCGCCCTTTTTGGATCGTACTGGTACTTGGAATTTCTTTTTCCATCGTACTTTATCCCGCATATACTTGGCTGAACGAGAAACGTTTGCCTAATTGGCTTTCGGCTCTCATCACAGTCATCCTTTTTACCATAGTATTGTGTGGGCCAATTTTAGGCATTGGCGTAATGGTTTTTAATCAAAGTCAGAATGTGTATCATACAGTTGTGAATCAAAAAGCCAAAGGAGTATTTGTAACTTCGGTGGATAAAACAATAAATAAAATACTGCCGGCGGGGATAACTTTTAACCTAAATGAAAAAGCCGAAAGTTTTGTTTCTTATGTATCGGGCAATATAGCGAATATATTTAGTACAGTGGTGTCTACTTTCTTCTCATTTATTCTAATGTTATTTACTATTTTTTATTTCTTGAAAGATGGCGCCAGGTGGAGAAAAGCGGTCGTCGTGCTTTCCCCTCTGGCCGACCGCGATGATGAAAAAATAATCGGCCGGCTGGCACTTGCGATAAATGGCGTGATTAAAGGCTCTCTCTTGATAGCGTTAATCCAAGGCATACTCATGGGATTTGGACTCTGGATTTTTAATATCCCCCATCCGGCACTTTGGGGAGTGGTCGCAGCTATCAGTTCCCTGATTCCGACTTTTGGCACCTCTTTTGTTTCCGTGCCGGCGATTATTTTTCTTTTTTTAACAGGAAATGTCACCTCGGCTATCGGCCTCCTTATCTGGGCAACTATCCTCGTCGGAACAATTGATAATTTCTTAACTCCGCTGGTAGTTGGCGGCAAGACAAATATACCTCCCCTTTTGGTTCTTCTTTCCGTCTTGGGTGGAATTTCACTTTTAGGTCCAGCCGGCATCTTGGTGGGACCACTCGCGATCAGCTTGCTCTATACCTTAATCTCAATCTATCGAAATGAATTCCAGCAAAATCAACAAAATACACCTGTATAATACTCTGACCAGAAAGAAAGAAATTTTCACTCCATGTGAGCCGGGTGTTGTCGGCTTGTATTCCTGCGGGCCGACGGTTTATAACTATCCGCACATTGGCAATTACCGCGCCTATATTTTTGCCGACATTTTGAAGCGGACACTTCGCTACGGAGGCTACCAGGTCAAGCACATTATGAACTTGACTGACGTGGACGACAAAACTATCCGCGAGTCGCAAAAAGAGGGACGCACCTTAAAAGAGTTTACTGAATTTTACACCGAAGAATTTTTAAAAGATATAAAATCTCTGAATATTTTAGAGCCGGATAAATTCACCAAGGCCACAGACTACATAAATGAGATGGTAGAAATCATAGAAAAACTTCTAAAAAAGGGGCACGCTTACAAAAGTCGCGATGGGTCAATATATTTTGATATACATACAGATGCTGAATATGGAAAATTATCTGGTTTTAGCATAGCTTCACTAAAAAGAAATGCGGACAAAAGATTAGAAATAGATGAATATGATAAAGAAAATGCGCAAGATTTCGCGCTTTGGAAAGCTTGGGATGAAAAAGATGGCAATGTTTATTGGGACGCTGATTTTGGTAAGGGCCTGCCCCGTACTGAGCTTGCTCTGGTTCGGGGCCGACCCGGCTGGCATATCGAATGTTCCGCCATGTCTATGGCCAATCTGGGTGAACAGATAGATATTCACACCGGCGGGGTGGATAATATTTTTCCGCATCATGAAAATGAAATGGCGCAGTCTGAAGGCGCCACTGGCAAGAAATTTGTAAAATATTGGCTGCACAATGAATGGGTCTTGGTGGACCATAAGAAAATGGCAAAGTCGGAAAAAAATTTTTACATATTAAAAGATCTTTTAGATAAAAATATTGATCCTGTTGTTTATAGATTCTGGCTTTTGATGGCTCACTATCGAACCAGAATAAACTTCGTCTGGGAAGCCCTCTTGGGCGCTGAAATAGCTCTAAAACGGCTCTATGGCCTCTATAGCGAGCTCGGCGCAGAGGTGGGAAAAGTCAGCAAAGCATACCAGCATAAATTCAAAGAATTCATCGGGGATGACCTAGATACGCCGAGGGCTTTGACGGTCTTGTGGGATGTTTTAAAAGATGAAACTGTCTCCAACGCCGACAAAAAAGCCACCGTGTTGGATTTTGATAAAGTGTTTGGACTGGGTTTTGTAAACTCAGAGAAAAATAAAAGAGAAGAAAAAATTCCAGAAGAAATTTCAAAACTAGTAGTAGAGCGAGACCAAGCCCGCCAAAATAAAGATTTCCAAAAATCCGACGAACTCCGCAAGCAAATCAATTCGCTTGGCTATGAAGTGAAAGACACCCCCCTTGGGGCAGAAGGTTTCTAAAATCTAATTACTTTTTATTTCCAATTTTTTCTTTATAAACCCAAAGGGAGAATTTAATTTAATTATCCCAATAATTATATACTGAATAATGGATTAATAATACCAAGACCTGCCAATCCTGACAAGAGTGCAAATATGCCAAGACCTATTACCACAACTCCGGCAGATTTAAAGAAGAGAGACGCTTGTTTCCCGTGGGCCAAAGATGCCGAGCCGAACGAAAGAAGGACAAGCATTGGGAGAGTACCTAGCGCAAATGCAAACATAATGAGCATTCCTGATATAAAAGATCCGCTTGCAATAGCCGCTATCTGCATTGCTTGAGTAAATCCGCAAGGTAAAAAGAAAGTCCCAAATCCTATCACAAGTGGAGTAAAAGTTTGATGCTCTATTCTCCTAAAGACAGAAGAGGATTTTTGAAAAATCCCAGAAGGCAGTGCTACTTTATTTTTTGCAAATAATCCAACCAAATTTAAACCAAGCAACAACATTACAAGAGATGCAACAAATCCTAGTATAGCTTCAAATGTGAAACTGATACCAATGGCGCTACCAATTAATCCCAGAACTCCACCGAGAATCGCAAAACTAATAAGTCTTCCTAAGTGAAAAAGTAGAAAGGTTTTTGTATCATTAACTTCATCTTGCGATATCTTAGCGGAAAGAGATAATACCAGCCCTCCGACTATTGCCAAACAACTCGAAACTGAAGCTAGAAGTCCAATAATAAAGCTGGTGACCGGTGTTGTTTTACTTCCTAGCCCAAGATTCAGAATTCCAGACTTTTGCAAGATAAAAAAGAGTATTAGAAATGCAAGTCCGATGGGTATTGCTTTCCAAATGACATCATCTTTTTTATTTGATATATTTATTTTTTCTACTGAGAGTGTGTAGCCATTTGGTTTTGTTTTACTGGTCAAAATTTCTGCCAATTCTTCGGTGCTTTGGTCGTTCTCGGTTTGGATCTCTACCGTTTCGCGCTTCAAATTGACCTGGACATTTTTGACCAACTCCTCTTCTTTCAAAATATCTTCAATTAAGATTTTGCAGGAAGCGCAATGCGTTCCAGTCACATGAAATGTGTATTTATGTATCATGATTAATACAATTTAACACGAAAAATCACACATTGCAATTTGATTCGGCTTGATAGTTTTTACTTATCATAATTGTCGCTATTATTGTTGTCAAAGGGACAGCTAGTAGAAGTCCAGAGGATGATATTAGCGTTCGGGTAATTTCTTCGGCAACAATTTCCAAACTGATCAAGTAATCTAAGGGCATTTTTTGAATAGATAAAAGAAGAATAACTGGGAGAGATGCGCCAGTGTAAGCAAGAACTAGCGTATTAACTACGGCAGAGATATGATCTTTTCCTACATACATTGCTTCCTTGAAAAGTTTCAAGCCACGTAAATCCTTATTAGCCCTCGCAAGACTAAAAACTACAGATGATTGAATGGCCGCCACGTCATCTAATACACCCACGGCAGCAATGATTATACCAGCTATTAAAAGTCCCATAACATTAATTGAATTGGTCGACGCCATATTTAAGTATAAAAATGCCTCGTTCGCTCCAGTAAAATTTAGAGAGTTAACAAAATAATTAGAGATAAAACCAACAAAAATCAAAGCGATAATTATACCCAAAAAAGCGGCTACTGATTTCTTATTAAAACCATATGATAAATAAAGTGTTGGGATTAGAATTAAAGAGGCACCACTAATACCAATGAAAACAGGCGAAACACCTTTTAGTATCTGCGGCAGCATGAATATAAAAATAACCGCAAAAGTAAAAAGTAAACCTACGAGCGAATAAAACCCCTTCCAGCCGCTAGTTAAAATCACTAAAATAATAAAGAAAGCAAACAATATCATTAAATCTCTTGTTCTTGAGATGTTAGCCATACTCCACTCACTGTCTCCAAACAACGATTGGCTTAAAAATATTTTGTCACCTATTGCCACCGGTTCATAATCATTCAAAACATTTATTTCTTTTCTCTCCGATCCTTCAGTAATTTCCACCAAGAGATCTTGTTCTTTTAAAATTTCGCTTTTTTCGCCTATTTCTTGTGTTATTTCTTTCTCAGATAACACTTTTAAAACTCTTCCACTAACCACATCTTTCCCAACGGGTTTTGAAAGAGAATAAATAATTCCCGCAAGTGATATTATTAAAATAATAACAACTATCCACTTATTTGGTTTGTCCCCAGAGTGATCATGATAATTATTGTCTGCTAATGTATCCATATTTTTTTATTTAAAATTGCCAAACAAAACTTCTGACTACATCTCCAATATTAGAAATTTTTAATTCCACGGATTTCGGATTTGGTGTTATCTGATTAAATATTAACATGTCCTCTCTGTGGTGTCCTCCAACTGGTCCTTCCCAAGCTATTGGTTTATATTCTTTACCAGAATCATCTATTTGTCGGGCCACCACGATAAAAAAAGAGAAAACCTCCCAGGAAAGCAAGCACTAATGTGAGTATTGTTAAAGTTTTATTATTCATAATCTTTTTTAAATTTAATAATTCTATTTATCATATATACGATTCCGGCAATATTAAAGAAAATTCCCACCCAAAATAACTTAACTTGATATTGTGCGGCGAATGTCGCAAGTCCTGTCACCCCACTAACAACAAAATACCAATAATCTACGAACTGCTCTTGAGTAAAACTCCAACCAGAAACCAGAGTAAGCACTGTAAAATAAACTCCGAGCAGAATTGAGCTTGCTAGTGTTCCGTATAAAATTGATTTTGTTTTGTTGTTCATAACTATTTTAAGATATAAGTTTCGGGATCTTTCTCAAACTGTTGTTTATAATGATCTGAACAGAAAAAATAAATCGTTAGCGGAAAACCATACATCTCCGTGAAAAGTGCGACAATAAATGCCGAGAAACCACCAAACGATCGCCAATCTCTAGAAGTCTTTGGTTTAGTAAAACTAAACGCAAAAATAATGAAAACCAGCGAATTTATAATGACAAGTGACCAAAGGCCGTAAGAATTTTCCATATAATTTTATTAATGACAACATCCATGACCGGAATGATTTTTATCGTTTTTGTTATCTTTATTTTCTTCCCCAGTAATTTCGTGTTTTTCATCCGAACTATCATCATGCTTGTGTGATTTACCCATCATAAAGAAATGGGCTATAACCATTACTGCTACTCCGCCAAATATGACCCACGATGAAGCACCTAGAGCTCTTCCGCCTGTTCCACCAACAAAAATGAGTAGTAGAAGTGGCACAGCACAGCAGATTACCATCATCCACATCATGTTGTTGTTACCTTTCCCGTCGTGATTATGCATAAATATTATAACAATTATTTACTAATCTAGATCTTTTATGACTTATTTATACCAACTCTTGTACCAGCTTTGCATTTGTTCTATTTCTTTTGACTGCGATTCAGTAATATTGTTGGCAAGAGTTAACATTTCCGGTCTATTAGTCCCAGCCTTGAGCATTTGCGCCATTATTATGGCCAACTGATGATGCGGAATCATCTCTTCAATAAATGCTTTATCGAAGTCAGGTGCGTTTTCTAAAGTTTGAGTATCTTGTTGGTTTCCAACCATATGCATCCCTCCTGTGGACATCATACCGCCCATCATTGAGTAAGTATTTCCCTTTTTTACATCTCCACCAAACCAACTTTTATACCAACCTTGCATGTCCGTTATTTCTTTCTCCTGAGCGCTAATAATGTTTTCTGCGAGAGTTTTAATTTCTGGTCTTTTTGCTTTTTGTAAAGCAAGCTTTGCCATATCAATAGCTCCATCGTGATGCGGAATCATCTGCTCAATAAAGTGCTCATCTATATTATTCATCATTCCCACTGTTCTGTTTGGTGTTGTAATATTTGAGCCATTTGCTCCCCACATCATTGATCTATATTGTCCTGTGGAGCTTAATAGTAAGACGATAGCTGCTCCGACTAATATTCCTCCGAATCCAAATGCAATTTTTTGATCCATATATTTTTAAATTTAATTAATTAACCGACGAATTTAATAATTATTATTTGAGATATTACCTAAACTGGAGCTTTCTCGGGTGCTCTGTCATTATTCGTTTCAATGAATTCCTTAATTTTTGCCTCATCAACCGTTTGCAGTTTAAGAAGATAACCCCACGAGGTTAACGCGACGGGAACATCCAAATCTTTACGCGCTAACATTATTTTCTTTCCGGAAGCGCTATTGAATGCCCTTTTTATTTTATCTGTCTCGGCTTGCTCTAATCCTTCCCTATACCACACGACTGCCGCGCCATGCTCCATACTGTGAAGCACAAGCTCGTCAGCAACTGGCTCGTCTTTGATTCCCGGTCCAGCTACGCCGGCCCAATGCGGCCCGGAAGTTGGAGGATTTGACTTATAGGCAGGATGCGCTTTATCACGGGCGACATGCACTGCACCTTCATCAGCCATTTTTTCTCCCATCATGAGTTTGCTAAGTTTTTCTTGTTTTTTAACCCCTTCTTTATTAGACAACCATGTACCGCCAATGACAATAACCAGTGTTAGTAGCACAATCCCTATAAATACTTTATGTTCTGTTTTCATAATTATTTTTTAATTTAATTAATTTTCTAAGCTCCACAATTACTTGTTTTAATCGGAGGGAACCAATACCCGTTTACTTCTTCCGCAACTTTATTCATCTCTTCTTCTTTTGCTCCCTGTGAAGCCATCAATTCCAACAATCCAAGCATGGCCATTCCATGGTTGCAGTCCGGAAAGTATGTTGAATTCTGGCAACATGGTCGGTAAACATTTTTTGCAACTTTCTCAACTAATGCTTGCTGTTCTGGCGTAAGTGTTACGAATTTATGCATGCTGAAATGATTCATCGCACTTCCTTTTGCTAAATTCCAACCACCAGTAGACGCGAAATTTCCTGCACCCCCATATTTCGGATCCATCATCGGACCATTTTCCAGAATTGGATTTTCGTTCGCCAACCCAAACGCCCAAAGCATATTCAGCATCATCCCAGAATTTTTTTCCGAGATTATGAGATTTTTGTTATGGGTACCATAGAGTAATTTTTTGTCCATTTCGCTTAATCCGCCTCTTTGATTGTAAAGATCTTCAAACTTTTCTTTATCAATCACTCCAGCTTCCAACATTTTTGATCCCAGATCTCCCCAATCGAGCGCCCACGCAGTTTTTTGCGCCATTGGCGCAAAACCTAGAAATGTAATGACCAGCGCAGTTGTAACAAAATACAAAAATTCCTTTATTTTATTTTTCATTTTAATTTTTTTAACTAATGATTTTAACAACAATTATCTAATTGTTTTTTTATTTTCTCGGATTCTGTATCTTTTATTTTGCTTTTAAGTTTTGGGAATATTTTTTTTAGCTCCGTCACTATGCCACCTATCGACGCGCCCATCAAAATTGCGACTATAAATTCATAACGGGAAACAGGCAGAAATCCAAGTCCCATGCCAAAGAGCATCCAAAGCCAAGTTAGAGTCACCCCAGCGCAGATCGGACATACTTTTATGGGCAATGTTTTATTCAACGCCCATAAGGCGCATGTGATAACGAGAATCGATATGATTGTGATTGTCATACTAAATGAAGAAAATTAAGATACCAATAATAATCATAGCGATACCAGTCCACAGTTTCAGCCCTCCGATATTATCGCGTTTCCATATCTGCACTTTATCAACCAATAATTTGTTTGCCGATATGAACAATACCACTACTAATGGAATAATCAGAATGAGATTATAGAGCAAAAGATAATTAAATCCGCTCACATAACTCATTTGGTCGCGCAAGAGCCCAATGACCATCAGGTACGGTCCGCCCATACAGGGGAACTGGCAAATTCCCACTAGAATACCAAGGCCGAACACAGCCGGAAAGGACGCTCGATCCATCAATTTTGCCATCGGGCCTTTAGCTATTGCCGGCATTTTGAGTTTTATCGGGAACGAAGGGAAAAAACGACTAAGCAGATTGAGCACGCCAAAGGTAATGAGAAGGGTTGCCCCCAATTTTCCCATAAAATGAGGGGTGTTGAAAAGATGCAGCACTTTCAATATTCCAAGCCCAATCAGGAAGTACGCGGCGAAGATGCCAGCAATATAAGTTCCGCCTAACTGAAGAATTTTCCTTCGGCTCACCTGTATGCCGAAAAAGAATGCGATAGTGATGAGAAGGATAGAGAATGAGCATGGATGCACACTATCTAAGAGGGCTGCGATAAGAACAAGGGGCAGAAGCCAAGTGCCTTCGTTGCTTAGACTCCAGATTATTGATGAAGTGGCCGAACTATTTTTGAGAATGACCAGCCCAATCATGACAACGAGAACGATGCCAATCGTAATTATAATTTTTTTCATACAATTATGGTGTTACATTGGCCTTAATCTCAAACTGCAACTTATTGCCACTAGCGTCTTCAAGATAGACAAATCTATCAATCATGCCTACTCCAGCCGGGCCGTGGGCATTCGGATCATACACAACTTCAATGTTCCTTGATTCTCCAGCTTTTATGATTTCATTTGCTCTAGTTATACCTCCGCCATGGCCGGGCATTCCAAATGGCCCTCTTTTTTTGCCATCCGTATCTAAAATGTAAGCGTTAGTGCACATACAGGAAGTGCTAAGATTTTTCAGATTGATGTCTTGATTTCCGGAATTGGCGACCTTGAACACTTTGCTTACATTTCCATCTTTCATTGATATTTTTCCGAAATCGTAGAATGTTTCGGGAGCTATTAAAGCGCCGCTTAATCCCGCTGTATGTGAATTTGCTAACTCTTCCGCGCCTTCTGGAATATTGTTAGTCTTGATCGCATTGCTTCCATTTTGATCGGGTTTCCCAAAAAAGAAAAGCCCGATGAAAAGAAGCACAATGACAGTAATGAATGTAATAATTTTGTTTTTGTCTTTCATATTTTTCCTTGACTCGCCGCAGCTTTACGCATAGGCGATTTAAAATTAAATAGTAAAAAATCCCTTGGTGGGGATTTTAAAGACATGGCCAAAATTTTACGACAAAATAATTAGCTATGCCTTACATATGAAAGAGACGGGCTGTTCTCAAAAAGAGATAACCACTTTATTATTCTTTCTTCATAGGTATATAATTTTTTGCTATTTAGATAATATTTCCATTTATAAAAATACTGTTTTTGGTTTAACAAGTTTTGTTTGCCGAAAAAATATAGAATTATTCCCAGAACGAGAAGTGAAAGGACTAATAGTGATGGAAAAGTTGCATTTGAAAATTGACGCCAATCATTTATGTGAGTCAAACTGTTTTCGCATAATGAAAAGCTGTTTTGGGTATACGGGCAATTTGCCATAGGTGTTTCGGACATATGGTTAAATTTAAACAGCCCAAAAATTCCTATGCTTATATAAGCAAGCAAAACAAAAGCTCCTATGAATAATTTTGAATTTTTTAATATCATTTCTTACTTATTAATTTGTTTGTAAAGCCAGATGCCAAGCAGAATCAGGTCAACTATCACCACTACGGCGACAATTACTCCAAACCCTCCGCCCATCATCCCGCCATACCCGTATCCATATCCCATCATGTTGTCATTATACTTTATTACTTTTCAAAAGCAAGGTTCGGCAGGACTTGGTTTCCGTCCCGTAGGAAGATCCGCTATTAGGAATGCGGGGGCGGGGCTTCTGAATTTTGTCTTAGCGAGGCGGGCTATAAAATTAAAACATCAAGAGAATTATTTACAAATTTGTGCGGTATATTTTGCGGTTAAGACTTGATTCCATTCAAATAGCTTCGTTGATGAATTCCAGGAATACGCACTTACACCATTTGTATTGCATTTGAATTTATCTGTAGCTTCATTGTATGACAACGAAGCAGTATAAAAACCATGTTCATTTGGAAGCAATTCATATCTTTCTTGCACCATAACTCTTCCGACACTCCCAAGTCGAACTGGATAAATTGTCCCATCTTTATTTTTTTGCTTTGCGACAAAGTTTTTCCCATCGCTACCTTTCACCATAATAAAAGACAGTTCATTATTTCCGCCGTTGCCCCCAAAAATTCCTTCGTCCAATCCATCTCCTGTCAGATCAATAGTTTCCCCCAAAGTTACACCAAAATCTGGTACAAGATATATATTTTCCTTGGAAGAAATAGCGAATAGATTACTACTTGATAGTGATTTCCATTCCGCCACAACAGTAGTATTTGATATTGAGGGTTGAGATATTGGGGGGTTATTATTTGTAGTCGGCGGATTATAATTCTGATCAACTGGCGGTAAATAATTCGAATTATCACTTACCTCATTTTTAGGAGCTGATCTTTTTCCCGCAAAGTATGAAACTCCACTGACCGCTAAAACTCCAAGCACGATTATTAAAATCAAAACCGGCGCAAAACCTTTATTGTATTTCATAAAATTTATTTATATTTTAACTTTAATAATTTCGACTATTTATAATTTATTCCACTCGCTCGAAGAAATACCAGCTTGACGCAAAATCTCGGAAAGTAAACTTTTAGATATGTCCCCTTTGTGTGGATTCGGAACTCTTAATTTCAAATCTCCTTTTATCATAAACATATGTCGTCCGCCGGAATAAGGTCCAGAAAATCCAAGCATGCTCAGATTTTGAATCAACTTTTTTACCGAAATCGGCTTAGGCATTTTTCAATAAAAAGCTTGTAGTCGGAAAACGAAATCCAGGTATTTTTTTATCTGACTTTATGGACAAAATCAACCAATCTTCAAGCACTTCTTGAAGCTCTTTTCTGCAAGATTCTAAAGTCTTAGCGTTTGCCCAAACGCCTCTCACTTCCGGAATTTCTCCAAAGTAAGTCTTATCTTTTAAAAGCTTATATTTTGCATTATTTAATTGTTTACCTATAAAATCTGTTAGCATAACTGCATTATATCATAAACAATTTCATAATCAAAAAATCGTACAATTAACTGAAAAAGTTACTGGTTCTTATTGTCAATGTGAAATGCGGTATGAAGCCAGCACCAGCCCAAAAAGCTTTCAACCAGGGCAATCAAGGCTACCGCAAAGATAATTATATTGTAGGCACTATTCTCAAATTGCGGAGCAAACGGGCTAAGCCAGACTATTCCTAAAACAAACCTAAATATTCTGTCCAATTTCCCCAAGTTTTGATTTGTAATAAAACTCTCATCCCGTAGTGAGCTTTGCTCTACTACTGGGATTAAATTATTTTAATAATTTCGACTTTTATAATTTTTTACTTTTAATTCTAAGTGAATTCAACACAACCGATACCGATGACATGGCCATCGCAAAGCCAGCAAAGACAGGCGAGAGCAGCCAGCCGAAGATAGGGTAAAAAAGTCCAGCCGCCAGCGGAATGCCGACTATATTGTATATGAAAGCCCAGAAAAGATTTTGTTTGATTCCGCGCATGGTCATTTTGGAAAGTTTTATGGCTTTGACGAGTTTCGAAATATCACCACTGAGGAGGGTTATGCCAGCAGATTCGATAGCCACGTCAGTGCCCGTGCCCATCGCGATACCCACATCCGCTTGGGCAAGCGCCGGAGCGTCATTCACGCCATCGCCCGCCATAGCTACAACCCGTCCTTCTTCCTGTAATTTTTTAATTTTTGCTAATTTATCTGCAGGTAACACATGAGCAACTACTTCATCAATACCAACCAAGGACGCCATGTATTTTGCAGCCTTTTCGTCATCTCCTGTAAGCATTATTACTTTAATCCCAAGTTTATGCAAATCAGTCACAGCTTGCTTGGATTCATTCTTAATTTCATCGGCCACCATCACAAATCCCAAAACTTTTTCCTTTGTTGCGAGGATCACTGGGGTTTTACCCTGTGCTGTATATTGTTCTAGTTTTGAATTATCGAAAGAAAGTTTTAGATCCTGCATCAATTTAGCATTTCCGACGAAATATTCTGAATTATTTAATGTTCCTTTTAATCCTTTGCCTTGGATGCTCTCAAAACTTACTATATCTTGAATCAATATTTTGTTTTCTTCCGCGTAATTTAGAATTGCGCGAGCAATAGGATGTTCAGATTTTTTCTCAAGCGATGCCAGGATTGAAATTATTTCTTCGTCTCTAATCTTTGAAAAATTTTGAATATCAACTAGCGTTGGTTTTCCTATGGTTATCGTGCCAGTTTTATCGACAATCACCGTATCTACTTTGTGTAATTTTTCGAGCGTGGCCGCGTCTTTAATTAAAATTCCTTCGCGTGCTCCTTTACCAACTCCCACGATAATCGCCGTCGGCGTAGCAAGTCCGAGCGCGCAAGGACAAGCGATAACCAAAATGCCGACAAAAGAAACGAGGCCGAATGAAAGAGCTTGTGAAAATCCTAGCGAACTCGGACTAAAAAGAAGCCATATTCCTAAAGTTAAAAAGGCAATTACCAGCACAATCGGCACAAAAATACTTGAAATCTTATCCGCAAGAGCTTGGATTGGAGCACGGCTACCTTGCGCCTCTTCTACCATTTTGATTATATGTGCCAACAACGTTTCGGAGCCAACTTTGGTAGCTTTGAATGTAAACGAACCCGTGGTGTTGATCGTAGCGGCAACTACCGCATCTCCAACTTTTTTCTGCGCCGGCATTGGCTCGCCCGTGACCATCGATTCGTCAATAAAAGAAACGCCCTCGGTTATTACGCCATCAACTGGAATCTTGGCTCCTGGTTTTACAATAATTAGATCGCCGTGCTTTACTTCCTCCACTTTTATTTCTACCTCTTTTCCGCCGCGGATTACTAGAGCTGTTTTTGCTTGTAAATTTAATAGTTTCTCAATGGCGTCACCAGTCTTTAATTTTGAGCGGGCTTCTAAATATTTTCCAAGTGCAATAAAAGTAATAACGATAATCGTGACGTCATAATATGTCGCCTCTATGTTTATAAAAGGCCGTAATGTTTCTTCGAATGCAGTCACGGCAAAACTGTATACGTAGGCGGTTAGTGTACCAATACCAATAAGCGTATCCATGTTTGCTTTTCCATAACGCAAGAAACGATAAAAGCCGAGCAGGTATGGTTTACCAACTACAAAAAGCACATAGGTAGCCATTAGAGGCAAAATGTGATGGAAAAATTCCATTAAAGCGGGGTTCATTTCGGGAGTTATTTCATATTTTATTAGCACTTCCCAGCCCAAAATAACAGCGCTGATAATAGAAAGCGGGATAGCGGAAATAACTTTTGTTCGCATGTCCGCAATTTCGGCAAGCTTTTCTTTTTTTGACTGATTGAGTCCCAGATGTTCGGCATGCTCACTCTCCGACATTCCCATGTCTTCCGCAGACATACCTGCCTGCGCAGGCAGGTTTTTCATATCATGGGCCTGTGGCACCACAAGCGAATATCCCAGCGGCTCTAATTTTCTATTAAAATCTTCTGGACTTGTTTTATTTTTATCAAAAGAGATTTTCGCATTTTCTGTGCCGTTATTTACAGATATTTCTTCCACCCCGTCTATTTTTTTAACCGTTCGCTCGATTATACTAGCGCAAGAAGCACAGTGCATCCCTTTTACCCTATAAGTTTTTGTTTGCATAATTTCATTTTCGCTTAAGCTGATAAACTTTTAAAATTTCCTTGGTGGCCTTGTCTGTCTGACCACTTTTAATCTGATTAACTAAGCAATGCCCTAGGTGACTCTCCATTAAAGTATTTTCCACATTGGAAAGGCCTTGCTTGATAGCTGAAGTTTGAGTGATGACATCGATACAATAAGTATCTTTTTCTATCATTTTTTGAAGCCCACGCACCTGGCCCTCAAGAATTTTCAACCGTCTAATAATTTTTTGTTTATTTGTAACCACTACCCAAGTATATACCCCCTAGGGGGTGTTGTCAATATTTATGAAGTTGATTATTATCGATTATTTTTTGGTTATATGCAATGATATACTTAAACCAAAGAGAATAGAACAAAACCGTTCATCGAAATATAGCATTATGAAATTACCTAAATTAGTCATTAAGGGTTTTCACCTTGGTGGGTGTATTATCCAGGGTGGTATGGGGGTTGGTGTTTCACTTGCTCCGCTTGCAGGGGCAGTTTCAAAAGAAGGTGGTCTCGGAGTAGTTTCGAGCGCCGGCCTTCGAACAATCGTCTCTTTGCGAGAAGGAAGAAATATGAATACTTACACAGCCGTAAGGATGGAACTTGAAAGAGCGAAGGATAGTAGTGGGGGTCGCCCTGTTGCTATCAACATTATGTGTGCTCTTATTGGCACTTATAATGACACTGTCCGAGCATCGATTGATGCCGAAGTTGGCGCAATTATTAGTGGTGCAGGACTTCCACTTGGGCTTCCTGGCATTATGCAGCCAAGAAACACGGCGCTCGTTCCGATTATTTCTTCGGCTCGCGCATTGGAAATAATTATAAAGCGTTGGGAACGACTTAGTTATCGACCGGATGCTGTCGTCCTCGAAGGACCGCTTGCAGGAGGGCACCTCGGTTTCAAGATGAAAGAAGTGGATGATTCGGATTTTACTCTGGAAAAGCTTTTACCTCCTGTTTTGGGGGTGGCTCATCAACATGGAGATTTTCCAGTCATTGTGGCTGGAGGAATTTATGCCCATGAAGATATCTGCAAATTCTTAGCGATGGGAGCGAGTGGAGTGCAGATGGGAACACGTTTCCTGGCAACCCATGAAAGCTCGGCTACTGCTGAATACAAACAGGCTGTGGTTGACGCCAGAGAGGACGACATCATTGTCGTTGCATATCCAGACAAGACTCCAGCTTCTCCGTGCGGACTTCCATTTAGAATTTTGAAAGGTTCGCCCTCTTACAGCAAAAAACGTCAACCAAGGTGTGATAGAGGTTATGTTCTCCAACGAGGACCAGAAGGAAAACCCTCTGTTTGTCAGGCAATGCCTGGTAGCGCAAACAGTGATAAATTTTTTTGCCTTTGCAACACGCTATTGGCTTCGGCGGGATGGGCTCCAACTGAGCTCCCGCTCTACACTGTAGGCTCTAATGCCTATCGGGTAGATAAGATTCTTTCCGTAGCTGAACTCATGAAAGAGTTGTGCGGAGAATACGCTCGTATTTCGAGCGAGTAGGATTACTTATTAATCCAAAAAGTCCAGCATACCGAAAGGAAGAAAATGTGCTGGCTTTTTCGTTTTTAAATGAAATTTTTTCTGTTGTATCATTTATATTCGGGAGCTTCTTCTTTTATATTCGATAAATGATTGAACATGCGCGCGAAAGCGTAAAGGACGCTAGAAAGGCGGTTCAAGTAGGCGAGAGTGTCTTTGCCTGATCCCAGAGCTTTGATCCCAGAGCTTTTGATCCCAGAGCTTTAGACTCTGATCCCAGACTCTGATCCCAATAGTCTGTCACTTTATTGATACTTCGGAGCTTCTTCTTGAATGTTGGCTCGGTGGTTGAAACCGCGGGCAAAGGCGTATAAAACGCTCGAAAGACGATTGCAGCTTGGATTATAAAAAGATCTTGTTGAATGCGATCAATGGTTTTAGAAACATCTCCGCCGGCTTTAATTTTTATTAATCCCAGAAATGAATTAATTTCATCAAGCGAGCCTAAGGCTTCAGTGATACTGGAGCTTTTTGAGACTCTTTGATCACAACCAAAAGTCTTGGTTGTTCCCGCATCTCCTTTTCTTGTGTAAAGCATATTTTTTATAAAATTTAGCGGAACAAAAACTATTTTATGAACTTGAAAGTTGAAAGAATTGGTGTAAGTATTAGTTTTGATGTGCTTGAACCAATTTCTGTAGCAAAATTTTTCGTTGGATGAATAAAGTAATAACTGAAAGAATACGATTCTTCGTCGCCGTTACCAAAACTACATACTGAATAATTATTTATTTTTTCCTCTTGAAAATAAAATTCCTTTGATAATTCATTTTTGTAAAAACACTCTCTTCTGTTTGAATCATATTTTACTGTACCATCTCCATAGTCAGTAAAATTTATTTCAGACAGCTCAATATTTCTAACAACAAAATTTACATCTTTATCAGTAAACACCAAACCCAAAGATCCATTGCTCATCTCAAAAGAATAATCAGTAATTACAAAAGAGGGAGGATATTTAAACTCAAACTTGTATTTATCATTTGTATATGTTTTCCAACCAGCAGTTGTGCTTGGAGATATCGTTAAGATTGGGGTTTCAAATAATGGTGGTGCTTGCGTCAATGTTAGTTGTTTTGTTGCACTTACTGGTGGAGTTTGAGTATTCGTCTGCTGTTGATTTTGGCCAGATTGCTGTGTTTCAGTATTAACAACAGTAGATGTTTCTGTTTTTTTATTTTTGTAAACATATACTCCACTGCCTATCACCAATACTGCAATAATTACCATCAACAACGGCACAATAAAACCTTTTTGTGGGTTTTTCATATTGTTTGTTCTTGATTAAATTTATAATAATTTTCCAAAATCATTATTTGATATTTCTATATCTTTCAAAATTGCCTTTAGTGTTCCTATTGGTATTACTTTATTTCCGTGGACAGGAATAGTTGTTACTCTGCCATCCTTGTGAACAAAAAATGTGTGACTACCTTTTTGACGAAATTTCTCAAAACCAAGACCAAAAAGAATTTTAGCAATTTTCTTTCCAGATATTCTTGGCAATTTAGGCATATACTTTTTGATTTTGTACAGCTATGGTCTCAAAAGACTCGAGTCCCGCATCTTCTGGAATATCCTCACCAAGGTCTCGCATTGATTCAATATATAAAGACATAGCTTCTCTAATATTTTTCCTTGCTTCATCTATGGATTCTCCCCATGTATGGCAACCACGCAAAGCAGGCACATAAGCATGATATGTGCCTTTTTCATCAGGCTCTACGATTATTCTATATGTAATATTTTTCATACCCTCATTGTAACAGATTATTGGCCAAATGCACAATCTTATTTTCCCGCATTCAATGAGTTATACTTCGCAAACTCCTGACACACAAGCAAATTCTTTGGCGCCGGTGGTATTGTCGGCTGCTTCATATTGGGAAAGTTTAGAGAAATCAATTTTGCCGATAGATTTCGAACGCTTCTCGTACTCTTCTTTGGTAATTGCCTCGTATGGAGCTAGTTGATAGATATGATCCCAGAGCTTTAGACTCTGATCCCAGACTCTGATCCCATTTTAAACCTTCATCTACTGGTTATATTTTTCCCACTGATTTTTCAAATCTTTCTCTCTTTCAACTATAGCTTGCTTATATTTTTCACATTCTTTTTGATCAAAACTCAAATATCTTTTATTTGCCCTGTCTTTAACTTCCGTCTGATAATTAGCTAGCTCATTTTTCGAAACAATTAAATAATCTAAACCAATAACCTCGTCAGTAACTTTATTGTTAGATTTACTAATTATTTCATAATATGCTTTACCCATCGGAGAATCCGATATAATATTTCCAATAGTTTTATCTCTATCTTTATTCTCAACAAACTTTTTTATTTCTATCTTTTTCGCAATAATTTCGGGGATACCTATATAATGACGAATAATTAGGGCGTCTCCTTCAGCCGTTCCGGTTAAAACAGATGCAATATCATTGAATTGATATTTGTTATCATCATCTGATGATTTATCAGAATAATTGCTTGCATTTTGTTCTAAACTATTTAGTGTGGTAAATTTTGTAAATTCAGATTTTCTAAAAACAAAGGCATAATAATTAACCAAACCAGAACTTCCATATATAGGATAATAACCCACAGATACCCAGTTATAAGGTTTATTGTTATTAATTACTTGATTCAATGCAACAGCCTTCGCAATATCTGGGGATACAGTGTCACCACGATTTTCTTCAATTGTGCAGGCTCCTAGTTTAGCACCAATATATTGAGTTATATTTTTATTTTTATATATTAATAAACCACCACCAATTGCCAAAATGGCAAGGATAGAGATTATTATAGGAACCGCAAAACCATTTTCGTAATTCAAGGTAATTCAGAGATAATTAATAATTTTAATCTAATATTTCTAGATTATACCACCTTTTTGTGTGCAACACAAAAAAATTATTGTTTTATTTAATAAGTTTTAATCTTCTCTGTTTTTAATGGTTTTTAGCCTTACCCAAATTTTCAAAAGAAAAGCCCGCGCGGATTCCTCCCCAATCCCGCCGAATTTAAAAAAACATAAGCCGAGGTTTTGCTAAATCCCTGCCCGTCCCTGGTCGCCTCCGGCGCCGCCAAAGGCGGGTAAACCTTTGGCGGGCTTCCTCCCCCAAAAATGCTTTCGCAAAACCGAGTCCGCATTTACATTTAGCACTTCGTGCCGACCCCATTTCGGCTTCCGATTCCGATTTTCAATTTTGGCGGTGTTTTTTGAACGAAGTTCGAACTTTTTTTGAGCAAAACCCCCAATAAGGAAGCCAGCCCCGCCGTCGCTCGGAAACCTCGCCACCCCGCAAAAAAGTTTTCTTCACAATTTT
>MFVS01000028.1 GCA_001786195.1 Candidatus Nomurabacteria bacterium RIFCSPLOWO2_12_FULL_40_42 | reverse complement strand
ATTAGACTTTTGTTTCAAAAATTCAGACAACTGAAGGTATTTAAATGCGCCTGTGAAAAAGTCGGCTTGCGGAGTTTTGTAATTCAAAGTACCCAAGCAAAGTCGCTAGAAAATGAAGCTTCGGGAAAGAAAATACTTGATAAATTCGCCGATGTGTCTCAGAGCCTTAACGGCATTGAACTCTTGATTATTGTCAAAGCCAAGGCGGGAGATTTGGCAGGCGCGATCAATTTACTCAATGCGAGATATCTGCAAGATCGTTCCGAAGCAAGCAATATTTTGGGTCAATATTTAGACGCGGAAAACCTCACAGTTAAAAAACAAGTAAATCAAAGTTTGAGGGAAATACTCCGTGGAGGTTTATTTTTCTTTATACCCACGTTTCTGTTTTTACTGGCAGCGTCTTTTATTTTTTACCGTATTCTTCGCAAATTTATTTTTGTACCCATTTTAGATTTATCAGCGACGGCTCACAAGGTCAAAGTCGGCGATTTTACGGCGCGCGCCAGTAAAATTTATTCGGATGAATTCGGCGAGCTGGCAACCACTTTCAATGATATGACTTTACAGCTTGATACTTTATATAAAAATCTCAAAAAACAAATTAAAGAAGGAGAAGTCAAAAACCTTAAATTAGCTGAGGCCAACAAAAAGCTCATTGAACTTGATCAACAAAAATCGGATTTTTTATCGATTGCCGCGCACCAACTTCGCACACCTCTTTCAGGCATAAAATGGACGCTTTCCATGCTCCTCTCTGGGGATTTGGGAACTTTAAATGACGATCAAAAGACTTTCTTGATGAAGAGTTATGAGAGCAATAACAGAATGGTCACACTCGTCAACGATATGCTAGTCGCCGATCGGATCCAGCTGGGAAAAGTCCAATATGGTTTTAAATATATTAATCTAATTGATCTGATGGATAATATACTTTTCGAAATCAATCCCGTCGCATCTAGGCGCAATATTTCTATTAAATATAAAAACAGATTTGCGGATTTGCCGCATGTCTATACCGACCCAGAAACGATGCGCGTAGTGTTGCAAAACTTGCTCGAAAATGCAATTAAATATACAATAGAGGGAGGCAAGATCGAGATTGATGTATCCAGGAAAGGCGAGTACTTGCTTGTTTCCATCTCGGACAATGGCATTGGTATACCAGAGGATCAAGTCAAAAATGTTTTTACCAGGTTTTTTCGGGCAAGCAATGCTGTGAAGAAAGAAACTGATGGATCTGGTTTGGGATTATACATTACCAAGACCATGGTTGAAAAAAATGGCGGAAAAATTTGGTTTAATACCGTCCTGAATAAAGGAACGAACTTTTATTTCACAGTTCCTTTGCAAGATAAGCATTAAAAATATGAAAAAAATTTTAATAATTGAAGATGATGTTTTTTTGGGAGATGTCCTGACGGAAAAATTAGCCAAAGACGGTTTTGAGATCATTATTGCCCGTGACGGAAAGGAAGGATTTGAAAAAATAAAATCCTCCAAGGCGGATCTGATCTTGCTTGATATTATAATGCCCAATATGAATGGATATGAAATCCTCGAAGCCAAACAAAAGGATCCGTCTATTGCGAATATTCCGGTCATCATTATTTCCAACTCCGGACAGCCGGTGGAGATCCACCGCGCGCTTGCTCTCGGAGTTAAAGATTATCTCGTGAAAGCTCAGTTTGATCCGGAAGAAGTTTTGACAAAGATTAAATCTTTATTTATAAAAAATGAAAACCTTTCTTCACTTGATTCACTGGATGACGCAATGAAAGAAAAAAAAGTGAAAACGGTGAATCTTGAGGGTAAAAAGATAGTCTGGGTTGAAGACGATCAATTTTTAAACGATATAATCGCCCGCAAGCTTTCTAAAACAGGATGCGTTTTTTTTAATGCGACTAAAGGCGAGGAAGCTCTAAAAATCATCAATAGAGAAATTCCGGATATTATTATGCTCGACATTATTCTCTCCGGCATGGATGGTTTTGAAATTCTGCGCCGGATAAAAAGCGATCTTCTAACTAGGCGTATACCGGTCATTCTTCTTTCTAATCTAGGACAAACCAGCGATGTGGAAAAGGGTAAAAGCCTCGGCGCGGCGCGCTTTGTGGTTAAAGCTACGGTGACGCCGAATGAAATCATCAATCAGATAAAAGAGGTTCTGGATGCCAATAAAAAATAAGATAATATTATATTTTGTAAGAGTTGAGAGCAGTAGGTATAGCATTGAGCCTTTATTATGATAAATATGGAACTTTTTGTGTTTACAATGCTGGTTCTGGGGGTTGGGGTTGGCTAAATTATACTTATAGCAGTCCTTATGGGGTTGCTCAACAGTTGGTGAATTTAGGATATTTATGGGGAGTACCTGTAGATCCTACGCAAGGTGAATCTGGTGGATATATGGTAGTCTGCAGTCCAGATAATTTTACTTTATATGCTACCCTAGAACGTGCTTCTGTAATGCCAAATTGTTCAATGAATAGCGTGACTGATTATGATACAGCTTATGGTAAAAACTATTGTATTTCTCAATAAATAAAGTTTGTCGGTATTCTTGCTCGCAAAAGCAAGTAGTGTGGTATAATATCCAGGTCGGGCATTAGAAATTTTTAAGAGAATTTATTTATGATTAAAGGAGACCATTAAGAAGTGAATGAGCCCAGTAAACCGGAGATAAAAAAAAGCGGTGGCTTTTCGTGTTCTTATTGCGGGGATGCCCCGATCAATCATTTGCTTTCTTTTCTAGAGAGTATTTTTTCGGTTACGCTGGATAATCATGCCAAGAAATTTTTTAAATATGTACCTCGTTTCGTAAAAGATTTTGTTGATCTAGTTCCTGAATTTTTATTTAGGACTCTTGCCTTTTTTAAACTTGTTGAATTCTCTCCCTTTATTGATAAAGCGTACACCTTTCGTTCTAGAATCATCTGGGAAGAAGCCAAGCGGCGGGGGATAGTGATGGAGCAGGTGATCTTTCGCAGCCGACCTCTCGACTATTACCGCGCCATTTTAAACGGCAAATTTTTTTATTTTGAAAGTATTCCTATTCAGAGTGAATTTTTGGATACGGCTCAAAACTGGGATGACAAGGTTATTCTCAAAGGAGAACTAAAAAAACACCACATTCCAATTCCAGATTATTGTGAACTTTCTTTTTTCGGTTTCAAAAAAAATACAGAAAAAATATTTTCTAAACTTGCCAGATATAACAAAACTCTGATTGTCAAACCGCGAGTGGGCTCCCGGGGCAGGCATACCATTACCAATATCCATACTTTGGAGCAATTTCAGGCAGGCATAAATGTCGCCGGAGAGATATGCTCTTATCTGATTGCCGAAGAATATCTATCGGGTAGTGTCTGCCGGGCGACTTTGGTGAGTGGCATGCTTGCGGGATTTTATCGAGGTCAAGCTCCGACTTTGGTGGGCGACGGCCACCAAACGATTCAAGAACTGATTGACAAAAAAGATAAAAAAAGGCGGAACCGAGTCGAGCCCATCCGTCTGGGCCAGGAACTGCATGATCATGTTGGCCGCTTTGGATTCAAGCTCCAAGATATTTTAGGGGCCGGAGTAACTTTACCGCTTTCACATCGCATCGGCAGATTGTTCGGCGGAGAGACCGAAGAAATGATTGACAACCTGCATCCGAGCTTTGTTCCGATTTTTGAAAGGGCGGCGAAAGTCTTAGATTTATCAGTGGTCGGTTTCGATGCGATCATACCAGACCCGACCAAAGAGGCATCCTCCCAAAAATGGGGGATTATTGAATGCAACACCTTGCCGTTTATCGATTTGCATTATTTTGCCTTAAAAGGCAAGCCGAGAAATATTGCCGGAATGATCTGGGACAACTTTTTTAATGCGCCACGGTGAAGGCGATAACTTTTCTTGCTCCCGCTTTTTTCAAAATCTTTTTTGCTTCTGTTAATGTCGCGCTGGTGGTCGTGATGTCGTCTATCAAGATTATATTTTTCCCTTTTACTAAGCTTATATTTATATTTTCTACGGCGAAGGAGCCGACAATATTTTTCAAGCGCTCGGAGCGATTGGATATACGCGCCTGATGCTCTGTTTCTTTTGGTTTAATTAAAATATTATTTTCTAAGTTAAATTTGTTTTTTGTATCTACGCCATGGCGTAGATTGTTTATTTTGATTAATTCTTTACAGATTAATTCCGCTTGGTTGTATCCTCGTTCGCGATACCTTTTCCTTGAGAGGGGAATCGGAATCAAAATTACATTAGTAAAATTTTTCATTACGGACAATTCCGATAATTCTTCTAAAATTCTGTCATACAAAACTTCCGCGAAAATACCGGCCAGATTTTTCTTGCCTTTATATTTAAAAAGCGCGAGTGCTTGTTTGATCGGCGGGTGACGATAATCATACAAAGGAAAAATCCAATCAGCGCTTTCGCGTTTGGCCTCCGGCAAGTTAGAAATACAGGCGATGCACAAATCTGCTCCAGGAAGACCGCAGAAGAGGCATTTCTCGGGAAAAACCAAATTTAATATACTATTTAATAGAGTGTTTAAAACATTCATTCCGTTAGAAATTTATTCTTAATATTTGACGGTTAATTCGATTCATAGTATTTTTAACGAGACGAGTTGTATGCTATAATCTTAGCACAAAATGGACAACCATCATGAATCCAATCAATGACATAATAAAAAAAATATTTGGCCGAATAAGCTCTTTGACTGGCGGGAATGTTGGCGCCGCCGTCGGTATTGATATCGGTTCTTCGGCGATAAAGGTAGTAGAAATTAAAATAAAAGAAGGCAAGATAGTGCTTGAGACATATGGATCGATCGCTCTCGGTCCCTATGACAGTCTGGATGTCGGGCGGGTAACCAATCTGCCGGTGGAAAAAATAGCCGAAGCCCTTCAAGAAGTTTTAAAGCAGTCCGGAGTGACTGACACAACGGGAGCTTTTTCTATACCGGTGCAATCGAGTTTAATTTTCACTATTGAATTACCAAAGAATGTCAAAAAAAGCGAAATATCAACCATTATTCCGATCGAAGCCCGCAAGTATATTCCATTGCCGATTACGGAAGTTTCACTCGATTATTTCATCCTGCCGGAGAGAGAATCTTCTTTTGAAGAAATGAACGCCGCCTCTAGCAATTCTGGCACTCCGCAAAAAACGGCCGGAAAAACCAGTGTGCTTATTGTCGCGACTCAAAACGACGCAATTTCCAAGTATCGCTCAATTGTTTCGCTCAGTTCCCTCACTGCCGCTTTTTTTGAGATTGAAATTTTTTCTTCCATTCGAGCGAACTTTGAAAGGGAACTTTCTCCGGTTCTCTTGATCGATTTCGGCGCCTCCCGTACCAAGCTTTCCATTGTAGAATTCGGTATGGTTAAAAATTATCATACGATAGACCGGGGAGGAGCCGACATCACCGACTCGATCTCAAAGTCGCTAAGTCTCTCTTTTGCGGAGGCGGAGAAGATGAAAAAGGAATTTGGTCTTTTTGGCAATCTAGCCGAAAAAACCTTAGCGGATATAATTAAAATTCATATTGACTATATTTTATCCGAAACGAATAATGTTTTGTTGGAATATGAAAAGAAATACAGCCGGACGATCAGTAAAGTAATATTTACCGGCGGTGGATCGCTTTTGAAAGGACTCGCCGAAGTGGCGGTCAATAATTTCCGCGCTGAGATAGAAATCGGTCATCCGTTCAACAAAGTCAATGCTCCGGAATTTTTAAGAAAAGTCCTGGAAACTGCAGGTCCAGAATTTGCCGTGGCGCTGGGGTTGGCTTTGCGCAAGTCGCAGTGAAACACTAAAAGTTATGCACATAATCCTTTTGTTATCTGTCGTTTTGTAATATAATAGAGTATGATGGATCCCGTACGAAATCTTGCTAAAAAAGTCTCGTGTAAGGGATAGGTCAATTTATTAACCTAATGGAATTTCGTACGGGATGGAGTCTAATTTTCAAACGTCATTCATACCCAAGAAGCCAGTAGTGATAGAACATCCCAGTTCGGGAAGGTCTATCGGGTTTTTTACTATCATTGCCCTTTTTCTCTTGCTTTTTGTAATTCTGGCGACCGTCGGTCTTTATCTATACAAAGGGAGTTTAGTTAAAAATATTGCTAAAATGGAAAATGACTTGACCTTGGCCAAGAATCGTTTTGAGGCTTCAAAGATCACCGAACTTAAATTATTAGACAAACGTCTTACTGCCTCAACTGAAATTTTAGGTAAGCACATAGCTGTCACCCCTATTTTCCAGACTCTTTCGGCGATTACGATGAAAACTGTCCAATATACCAAATTCAGTTATGATTTAGGATCCCCCACGGGGAGCCAAACGCTTGGCTCCAGAGATGCGCCGGGCGCAAATGGCGCAAGAGGAGCAAGAATAGTTATTAAAATGAGTGGTATGGCTGCAGGTTATCGTTCGGTGGCACTTCAATCCGATCTTTTTACCATCAAAGATGAGGGCAAGAATCTGATTGATCCGGTTTTCTCCAACCTGACCTTGGACGACAAGGGCAATGTTCTGTTTGATTTAGAGTTTTCGGTTGATCCGTCTTTTGTGGATTATAAACGAACGGTGGAAATGGCGAGTTTAGAAAGTTCCACTTAATTTTTATGATGCGATTTATTATGCCAGTCATTTTAATAGGAGTCGCGATTGCTCTTTTTTTCATGGTTACTAATCCTATCTATGATGATATTAGAAAATTGCGGGCGCAAGTAGCATCGTATGATGAGGCGCTTTCCTATTCTAAAGCGCTTGAAAGTGAACGAGATAAATTAACAGCCAAATATAATTCCATAAATCGGGACGATTTAGCCAAACTGCAAAAACTTTTGCCCGAGAATATTGACAACATTCGTTTAATCTTAGAAATAGAGCAAATAGCGTTGCCGTACGCTATGGCTTTGAAAGATGTGAAATACAACGCAACGAATGATACGGCCAAAAGTGCGGGAGCTACGGGGACAGCCGGAGCGCCGGCTGTGGTGCAAGGAGGGCGCGCGGCCCAAGCCGGGGGCAAAGATTATGGAGCCTGGGATTTGTCTTTTTCCACCACCGGCACATACGATAATTTCCTTCGCTTTACCAGGGACTTGGAGAGCAATCTCCGAATTGTGGATATATCCTCGATCCAATTTTCTTCGGGTGGCAGCGCAGGAAGCGCGGGCGGCGGCGGGCCAAGCGCTGGTTCTTCCTCTTCTTCCTCTCCTGAAACTTACAAATACGATTTTAAAATTAAGACTTATTGGCTCAAGAATTAAATTAAAAAATAAAAATGCCAAAAATAAAAAACATCTTAATATTTATAGCAATCGCCGCCGTTTTTGTTTTGATTTATATTTATTTTATAAAACCAAAACCGCAGGATACCCTGATTTCTTCTAATCCTAACGCTTCGGCGACTGGAGCGAGTTCTGCCGGCACGATAACTTCCGAGGAGAATTCAAAAATAGCTCAAGATTTCCTGAGTTTACTGTTGAATGTAAAAAAAATAAGATTGAATGACGCAATTTTTGTTGATAGTGCCTTTACTAGTTTGCATGATTCAAGCATTACTCTGGTGCAGGATGGCAATGAAGGTAGAATAAATCCTTTTGCTCCGATTGGCTCTGATGCTGTAACTATACTTCCACCAACCTGTACAGCATTACAAGTTTTAAACACGATAACGAATACTTGCGTCACTCGCGCAATCTGCACCTCCTCACAGTTCTTGAATACGACAACGAATACCTGCGTCGCTCGTCAAACCTGTACATTGCCACAAGTCTTAAACCCTTCGACGAACACTTGCGTTAATCCTCCTTCCAATTAATTATGAGTTTTTTAGAAGAGTTAATTAAAGAAGGCGTAATTGACAAAAGCCAAATCGGCGAGATAAAAGAGAGCGCAGAGGAGAAATACAAGGGAAATATCGATGAAGCTTTGATCGCCTCTGGCGTAACCGAGGACAAAATTCTAGAGGTCAAAGGAAAGTATTTGAACATGCCCATCAAAAAGGTGGGTATAGAGGATTCATCTTTTGACGCGCTCAAGTATATTTCCGAAGATTCAGCTATGCATTATCACTTTGCTCCGATTGTGCTTCGGGATGGAGTGCTCGAAGTGGGCGTGACCAACGGTGAGGACGTTCAAGCGCTCGATGCGCTTCAATTTATTTCCGCTAAGGTCGGCATTCCTTTCAAAATATACCTCATTTCGAAAAGCGATTACGAGACTGTCTTGCAGAGCTACAAAGGCATCGGCAGTCAAGTTAAAGAAGCGCTTAGCGAATTGGAACAAGAGAAATTGAACGAGACCAAAATCCAGACGGACGAGAATTTGAGCAAAGAAATTAAAAATATAAAAGATGGTACGGAAGAAAAAATAGTGGAATATGCTCCGGTTATCAAAATCGTGGCCGTAATATTGCGCAACGCCATCGACGGGGGTGCCTCGGATATACATATTGAATACACCGGAGAAAAGGTGAAGGTTCGTTTTCGAGTAGATGGGATCTTGCATACCACTATATTATTGCCGTCAAATATTTACAGTGGCATAGTGGCGCGCATAAAAATTTTGGCAAGGCTGCGACTCGATGAAAGAAGAAAGCCCCAAGACGGAAGTTTCAGCGCCAATATCGATGACCGCAAGATTGATTTTCGCGTTTCGACGATGCCGGCATACTACGGCGAGAAAGTTGTCATGCGTGTTTTAGATTCGGAGAAAGGAGTTAAGCCCCTCGACCAATTAGGGTTATCGGAAACCAATCTGAATATGATTAAAAAGGCTTTAGAAAAGCCCTATGGGCTTATTTTAATTACCGGCCCGACAGGTTCTGGAAAGTCGACCACCTTGTATTCGATGATGAATGAGTTGGATAAAGAAGTAAACAATATTGTTTCGCTCGAAGACCCGGTGGAGTACCATATGCCAAGCATCAATCAGTCGCAAATGATGCCAGAGATCGGATATACTTTTGCTTCAGGCCTTCGCTCCATCTTGCGTCAAGATCCGGACATTATCATGGTTGGAGAAATACGCGACAAGGAGACAGCCCAGCTTGCTGTGCAGGCGGCCTTGACTGGGCACTTGGTTCTATCGACTTTGCACACCAACAATGCTATCGGGGCGGTGCCCCGATTGGTGGATATGGGCGTTGATCCGTATCTGATCGCGCCGACTTTAATTCTCTCGATCGCCCAGCGTCTCGCTCGGGCGACCTGTCCTTCTTCGCGCAAGCTTGTGCCGATGGACGATAGTGTTAAAATGCAGATTGAAGAACAGATAAAAGATTTACCAGATGAATTTAAAAAAGAGTTGGGAATCCAAAGCGCCATGGATAAAATGTACGAAATGGTTCCTTCGGCAGAGTGTCCTTCAGGCACCAGAGGTCGTATCGCCGTGTTTGAAATGTTCAAAATAGACAAGGAAATGCAGAATGTTATCTTAAAAAATCCCACTAACGTGGAAATTTATAAAACGGCGCGCAAAAAAGGGATGCTGATGATGAAAGAAGACGCTATGCTCAAATTCCTGCAAGGCATTATTCCTTTCACTGAAGTGTATAATTTTAGCAATGAGAATGAATAATAGATTTGCAAAGTATTTTATAGTATAATAAGGCGATATATGGAAGGAGAAAAAAAGAAAATTTTAATAGTTGATGATGACAATTTTATTTTGGATATGTATGCTTTGAAGTTTAATCAGAACAATTTTGAAGTTTATACAGCCGAAAACGGTGCGCAGGCGATAGAAAAAATTAAAGACGGGCTCTCTCCACTGGTAATGCTAATCGATGTGATTATGCCGGAGATGGACGGTTTTGAGATGTTGGAGAAAATAAATGCTGAAAAATTATCTCCAAATTCTATCAAAATAATTTTGTCGAACAAAAACGAGCAGAAGGATGTAGAGCGGGGAAATATTTTGGGGGTGGCGGGATATATTATCAAGGCAAATTTGACTCCACTTGAAGTCATCAATCAAGTAATTGATATATTATCAAAGAAAACTACGATTCCAAAATCAATATGATGGATCCCGAACGAAATCGCGGACGCATAGAAAATAAAAAAAATTATGAAATTGATAACAGATATTATAAATAATAAAAAGGACGAACAAGCGTAAGCGTACGCGTCCTATTTCGTACGGGATGGATTACAAGAAAAAACTTGAAGAACTTATTTTAACGGTCATCCGCGAAAATGGATCAGACCTGCATTTTGGCACCGGGCGGGTACCCTCTATTCGAGTTGCGGGAGAACTGATATTTCTCGCCAAACAGCCGGTTTTTACGTCGGAAGATACGCTCGGAATTTTAGGGGAAGTATTGTCTAAGGACAAACTGGTCAGATTTGTGGAAAATCAGGAAGCGGATTTCTCCTATGATTTTCACGGAGAAGCCCGGCTTCGAGGTAATGCTTTTTTCCAAAAAGGTCTGATCAGCGCAGCTTTTAGGTTAGTGCCGAAAGTCCAAACGCTAGCCGAACTCCATCTGCCGCCCATTTTGGCGGATATCTCCCGCAAGAAACAAGGGTTTTTTCTAGTGGTTGGTCCTGTGGGTCAGGGAAAATCAACCACTATTTCTTCAATGGTTGATTTAATAAACAACGAGCAAGCAAGAAATATTATCACGATCGAAGATCCGATTGAGCATGTATATATTCCTAAAAAATCCATAATCAATCAGCGGGAAGTCGGCATTGATACCAAAGATTTTCACATTGCGCTCAAGTCTGTTTTTCGCGAGGATATCAATGTCATTTTAATCGGAGAGATGCGCACTCCGGAAACCGTCGCTACGGCGGTAACGGCGGCGGAGACGGGACACTTGGTATTTTCCACCCTGCATACTAACAATGCTTCGCAGACCATTGATCGCATCATCGATTCTTTTCCAGGGGACCAGCAGGACCAAATTCGGGTTCAGCTAGCTTCCTCTCTGCTCGGCATTTTTTCTCAACGTTTAATTCCACGAATTACCGGCGGGCTTATTCCCGCTTATGAGCTTCTTTTAAACAACAATGCGGTGGCAAACTTGATTCGAGAAAAGATGACCCATGAAATAGATGTAGTGATCGAAACTGGAAGCGAGTCGGGTATGATTGACATGAACCATTCACTTCTCGAATTGGTCCGCGCCGGAGAAATTACCATCGAGAACGCTTATCAATATTCGCTCAATCCCAAAGGACTTGAAAGAATGATTTAATCCCGTACGAAGTTTGTTTTATATGTTTTTATGGGAAGAAAAATTTTGATTATTATTTAATTTAAGTAAAACCAATAAATACACTTTTACTTCGTACGGGATGCTATTCAAATATAAAGCGGTTGACCAAGAGGGTAAAAATAAAGAAGGAGAAATTGACGCGCCGAACCGCGATATGGCGATTAGCGGTTTGCAGCGCCGCGGTCTGGTGGTTATCTCCATCAAGGATGACAAAGAGAGTAAATCGATTTTATCGATGTCCTTCTTTGAAAAAGTTTCCAACAAAGATATGGTCATTCTCTCTCGCCAGATCTCGACCTTGTTTGACGCGCAAGTATCGGCGCTCAAATCTTTTACGATGCTGGCGGCGAATACCGAAAATAATTTGCTCGGTTGCAAGTTGATCGAAGTGGGCGACGATCTGCAGGCTGGGTTCTCCATCTCCGGCGCCTTGGCCAAGCATCCGGACATATTTTCCAATTTTTATATCAATATGGTCAAGGTGGGTGAGGAAACCGGAAAGCTCAATCAGACATTTCTATACTTGGCGGAATACCTTGATCGTCAGTATGCCCTTACATCCAAGACTCGAAATGCTCTCATTTATCCGGTCTTTGTGGTTATTACTTTCTTTGTGGTAATGACGCTGATGTTTACGATTGTGATTCCCAAACTCTCCTCTATTATTCAAGACTCGGGCCAGGAAGCGCCCTTTTATACCAAATTAGTTATTTCCATTTCTAATCTTTTCGTTCACTATGGTTTTTTTGCACTGATTTTCTTGTTACTGCTCGGCATTTGGGTTTGGCGATTGTCTTTTACCGACCGAGGGAGGCAGTATCTGGATTCACTCAAGCTCTCCGCTCCCGCTATCGGCAACTTATATAAAAAACTCTATCTTTCTCGAATTACTGATAACTTAAGCACGATGCTCCAGGCCGGCGTTCCGATTGTCCGTTCGATAGATATTACCGCCGAAGTCGTCGGCAGCCGGGTCTATAGGAATATCCTCGCGGAAGTGGCGGACGGGGTCAAATCCGGACTCACGCTCTCTGTCGCCTTTGCCAAACATACCGTAGAAATACCCAGTATCCTGGTGCAGATGATTCAAGTCGGCGAAGAAACGGGTTCGCTCGGAAATATTTTGAAAACCCTGACCGACTTCTATAAACGCGAGGTGGACGACGCGGTGGACACCTTGGTGGGGCTGATCGAGCCGGTGATGATAGTGGTGCTCGGTTTCGGCGTGGGCATACTCTTGGTTTCTATTTTAGGTCCGATTTACAATATGGCAGGGGGGATTAGTTAGGTTCTAGGTGCTAGTGAATAGGTTCTAGTAACAACCCCTCCTAGCCTCCCCTTATCAGGGGAGGAAAAATTCGGGAGTCCCCCTGATAAGGGGGATATAGGGGGTTGAATCAGCCTGTGGATAACCGTTTGTGATACAATACAAACATGCACGTTAGAAAATGCGACATTTGCAAAAAAGAAGTAGATAAAGACATTATACAGACCGTCTATAGTTTTCATGTTCGTAAAGATTTCTGTCTCAAGTGCGGCAAACCCATTTTTGATTTTTTGAAGGAGAATAAATTATTAACTAATGAATAATAATATGATAAATAAAAGAAGCGATAAGAGCGACAAAATGACTATAGACAAATTGGCAATAATGGTTGCCAATGGTTTTGAAGAGGCAAGTAGAAATCTAGCAAAGGTTGAAAATAATTTACTCTATCACATCGGAGATCTTGATAGAAGGCTCGATGTGATATGTCTATGAATAGAGTCAAATATACAGACCATGACGAGCTGAAAAAACGAGTAACTGTATTAGAAGCTAAAAGCTAACAACCCAGAAAGCTACCTCTGTGGATAACTCACTTGCCTTTATTTTTCTGTCTATATGATATAATAAAGAGATTAGAAATGCCTGCCCGACTAGAACTAGTCATTCAGGCGGGAGTCGAAAAGTTTTTATTATAAGTTTTAATTATTAATAATTGAATATATTATGAAAATGAATCTAAAAAAAGGTTTTACGTTGATCGAACTCTTGGTCGTCGTGGCTATCATCGGTATCTTGGCGTCGGTGGTGTTGGCAAGTTTGAATACGGCGCGTGCAAAGGCAAAAGATAGTGCGGCTTCAGTGCAAATTGCTTCTCTTCGCGCGCAATCAGTAATATATGCTGATAATAACGCTGGTTCATACGCTGGTTTTTGTGCTGCTACTACTGCCAATTCTGGAGCATTAGATATACTTACAGCAGCAAGAGCAGCCAATTTAGGAACTTCTGATTGTGACGATGCGGCGGGATCTTGGGCTGCTTCTGTTTCTCTCTCAAGTTCCACTAGATGGTATTGTGCTAGTGATACAGAAGTCAAAACTCTTTCTGCAGCAAAAGGTGCTGCAGCTACTTCTTGTATTTAACCTCCAGACAGCCTCCAGACAGCCTCCAGCGCCTCAGGCGCTGGAGGGAGGAAGCAATAAGTATTAATACAAAACAGCGCCTAAGGCGCTGTTTTGTATTTGTCTTAGATATATTATACTTGTCCAATGAGAAAGCAACCTATTGTAACAGGGGAATATTATCACATATACAATCGAGGAGTAGATAAAAGAGATATTTTTAACGATAAAGAAGATTTGCATCGTTTTATCGAAAGTATTTGTGAATTTAATCAAATAGACGGTATAGGAAGCATAAGAGATTTAAGAAAGTCTAAATCAGAGTCTAAAGCTCTGCATCTGCCTATTTCAAAAGATCCATTAGTTGCTATTGTTGCGTATTGTTTAAATCCAAATCATTTTCATTTCATACTGAAACAATTAGTAGACGGGGGAATAGCAAAATTTATGCAAAAGTTGCAAGGAGGGTATACATATTATTTTAACGTAAAAAATTTTCGTTCAGGGTCACTTTTCCAAGGAACTTTTAAGTCACATCTTATGAACGATGAAAATTATTTCAATAAAACCTTAGGGTATGTGAATAAAAATTATGCAATTCATACCATACCAAAGAACAAACAACACTTAGTTTTTGCCAGTGATATTGAGTATGAAAATAATAATTTTAATTTTATTTCAAAAATAGAGGGGAATAGAATTTTAGAAATTTTTAACGGAAATAAGGATTTTAAAAAACATTGTGATGAAATTGTAGAAATTATAAGACAAGAAAGAGGAAAAACCTCTCTTTTAGAAGAAGATAATTTACCAGACAGAGTCTAAAGCTCTGTTTAGCTCTGTTTAATAAACTTGACTTAAAAGTTTAATCTTAATATAATTACTTTCTATAAATGAGTGATCCTAAAAATGAAAAATTGGCGAATGTACGGGGCGTTGTGACCGAAGCGTTGCCTAGTACTTTGTTTCGGGTGGAAATTCCTGCCCGCAATATTTCCAGTATAACTGATGCAAGCGTGGAAAATAAAAATGCTGATGAGGTGGGGGGGAAGAAAGAAATTCTTGCCTATCTGGGTGGCAAGATGCGCATGCATCGGATTAAAGTTTTAATTGGAGATTCTGTCGAGGTCGTTCTCGATCCTTATGGCGGTAAGGGAAGAATCGTCAAAAGGTTCTGATGGGCTTAATAGCTCATATTAAAACATCAGTGAACTAAATCTGTATTTGCTTTGCTTCCATAGCGAGCCGATTAGCTTTTAATATATCACTTTTCATT
>MFVS01000027.1 GCA_001786195.1 Candidatus Nomurabacteria bacterium RIFCSPLOWO2_12_FULL_40_42 | reverse complement strand
TTGAATAGTGGTATTCATACAAAAAGCACCTCACGGCGCTTTTTGTATTCTAACTCATTTTAGGGGAAATTGGGAGTTTCGTAATTCAAGGTATCTTAATTTCTGGAAAACCACTTTAGCCAGTTGATGTTTCAAACATCGTAGAGCCCAGAGCTTGGTCTTACCTTCTTTCAGTTTCTTTTGATAATACTCCTTGCCCGTCGGATCACCTTTAATTGCGATCTGCGAAAGAGCAATTGTGTGTATGGCTCGGTTTAACTGTCTATTACCAAACGGATTAGTATGCATTTTATGCTTTCTTCCGGATGAGTGAGGTGTGGGAGCAATACCGGCATACATACTGAAGTGGTGTTTGTTTTTGAATCGTTTAATCGTAATTACTTCTGCCACGATACTGCAAGCTGTAACCATGCCACAGCCGTGAATAGCGGTAAGAGCCAGAGCTTCTCTTGATTGTTCACCGATAACAGATATTTCTTTTGAGATGATATATATCTGTTTTTCTACAAACAAGAGTCGTTCCAGTCTTCGCGTAATGCTAGTCGCGAGGATGCTTTTATTGTCCTTTAAATCATTCAGGAACCATCTAATCGCTTTTCTGCTGAACGACCGTGGACAATGCTCTCGGTAACTTTCGGTGTAGTATTGGTGAATTAGACAATGAAGCTGGTTCTTGGTAAATGATATTTTCCTTAAGACCCATTTGCTCTAGCCACTGTGTGTAAGTTTCTAAATTGTTGTTGGTAAAGTTGAGCACCCCTTTTTCTTCTCCCCATGCATTCATGGCTACCGCGGTATGGCTATATTTGTGCACATCGACACCTACAACGATTGAATTTGCATTTAATGTGTTCATATGTTTTTTCTTTTTAACTATTAAATCGCCATCGACCAAGAAACATTACAATCCCAGTATTCCTTTATCGTAAGCCATCCTGAGGTTACTCGAAGGAGGCAACATTCTATTAAACCAAAGATCTGTAATGTCTCATGTTCTTCCTCGGGTAGTCTGACCGAGGCTATTCCGACGCAAGATCGGAGAGCAGGATGCCATGAACCACGAAGAAGAATATGCGACCTACAAAATCTAACATAGAAAGTCTGATAGACTTGCGAGAAATAGTATTGATGGAGGACGCATCATTTACGCCGTAGACACTTCTAAAGTCATCTCTTTGCGTTTTCCGACATTTTGGTTTGAACCAACCCCGCAAGGCAAATTTATGTTGCAAGTGGCGTTCGGACAATCTAAATATTTTTCGGATAATTTAAAACAAAATGTTGAGCGTGGAATTCGCCAAAAACTGCGCCGTGGCGAATGGCTGACAAAAGCGCCTTTTGGATATGTAAATAATGTTAAGACGAGAAATATTGAACCTGACAAATTGAAATCTCGTCTTGTTGTTCGCGCTTTTAAGGAATTCGCCACGGGAAAACATTGCTATGAATCAATCTCGCAGTTTTTGGCGGAACATGGCGTTGTTACTCGCAATGGAACGCCACTTAGCAAATGTGCCGTCTCGGCCATGCTTTGCAATCGGGCATATCTCGGTTTTGTGAAGCATCACGGCGAATGGTATGACGGCACATTTGCGCCAATTCTTTCTCCGACACTGTTTGAAGCAGTGCAAAAAGTTTTGAAAACGAGACAGAAACCGAGAAAATCTAAAATAGCTCATCCATTTCATTTTCTCGGTTTTGCTCGTTGTGGCGAGTGCGGGAGTATGTTTACTGCCCAATATTCTACCAATCGATTCGGTGCAAAATATTCATATTATCGTTGCACAAAAAAGTTTGGTGTGTGCGGTCAACTATACCTCCAAGAACATGCACTCGCCACCCAATTAAAAACACTGCTTCAATCAGTGTCGCTTCCTCGTGAAGAAATATTAAAAATGGAAAGTAAAATTAACGAATGGGAAAATAAAAATATTTCTTCGCGAGGAAGTGATGTCCAAAATCTCAAAGACAAGATTCGAGGAAATCAAGAGAAGCTGGACAAACTTGTTTCTATTTACCTAGATGGCGATATTGAACGAAAAATATATTTAGAACGAAAAGATTTACTCATGCGTGAAAAAGCTTCTCTTCTCGAATCCGAAAGAGGTTTTGGACAACAGAGAAAGAATTGGGTCGAACCCTTGCGGAGTTTCGTTTTGTCCTTGAAAGAATGCGCCGATTTGGAAAAAAGTGAAAATTATTTGGAATGGAAAACTTTTTTCTAAAAAATCGGCTCTAACCCTGAAATCAAGGACAAAACGCCTTCATGCAATTGAGGGGAACTTTGGGATTTTGTCGCTTCCGCAAAGGGCGGAAGCGGGCTACCTCGCGCGAGTTTTGCTTCACAAAACTCGCACCTTATTTCTAATTTCGCAAAAGTTTCGATTGGTGACCCTACGCGGAATCGGACCGCGATTTAAGCCTTGAGAAGGCCTTGTCCTAACCGTTAGACGATAGGGCCATTCCCAAAAATATAGCATTTTTTCTTAAAAAACAAAATGAATGTAGGAGGAAGAGGAGAACTGTCGTGAAATTAAGCATATGCGCAAATTCACAACACTCTTACTCCTCCAATTTTGGCTTCTCGACTTCCAAAAGCGCGAGCTCGGGGGAGGCGCCGGCTATGCGGAGGACGTCTTTGTCTATTTTTTTTAGTTCTTTATTGGACGCGTTGTAGTGGTTCACCACCGTGCCTAAGGCGTTCCCGAGTTTATTGTGGTATTCATCGTAGGATTTCAAATGCCGACCGAGGTCTTCCACTTTTTTAATTATTTCTTTGGCGGATTCTTCTATCTGGAGCGCTTTCAAGCCCTGGAGGACGGTCTGCAAGTAGGCGAGGAAGGAAGTGGGGGAGGTGATGATGACCTTATATTTTCCGGCGGCTCTTTGTATTAAATTCTCTGCGTTCTCTGTTACCCCGCCTACTTTGTTGGTGATCAGGTCGTAATAGATCGCTTCATGCGGAATAAACATAAAAGCGAAGTCAGTCGTGCCCTTGGTCGGCTGGATGTATTTGGCTGTTTCGGTAATTCGATTTTTTAAGTCGTTCACAAAAATGGTTTCCAATCGTTTTTTCTCTATAGCATCTCGCTCCTCCACCATTTTATTATAATTTTCCAGCGAGAATTTCGAATCAATCGGGATAATTTTGTCTTTCACAAAAACCACGGCGTCCACGATCGTGCCGTCCGGGAAGGGGTATTGTATTTGGTAGCTTCCGGGCGGTAAGACATTTTTTAAAACTGTTTCCAAATAATATTCGCCCAAAATTCCGCGTTGTTTAGGGTTTTTTAGAATATTTTCCAAACTTTGCAGTTGGTCGGCGAAAGAAATGACCTGTTTGTTGGTCTCGTCCAGGCGGGTCAGCCGCTCAGTGACATCGCGAATTATTTTATTCGATTCACTAGAGTGGAATTTTAAATTTTCACTAACTTGCTTATGGCTCTCTGCCATCTTGCTGTCCACCGTTCGCGAGAGTTCGTTGATTTGAGTCAGAATCATAGTTAAACCAGTATCAGAATTCTTCTCTTCCTTTTTCCGCCCAAAAGCAAAATAGGCAACAATTAGTCCTCCAGCTACTCCTAAAATTATCCAAGCAATGTTTTGCATCCCAGTACTAAAATTTTATTAAAAATATTCAGTATTATATCACGTAATCAAAAATTTAGTACGGGACAGGTGGATACATTTTAGCATATTAAAAAAATTACCAATCACACTCGGTTTCTCTATCGGCAGGGAGAGCGAGAACCATGATGTCGGTCGCATCTTCGAGACTGTGACAGCTTTCTGGTACACTAACGATTTTTACATTCATATTTTTTGTTCTCTTTGGTAGGTTAAACTTTCATCAAAAAATCTAACACACACAGACCACTATTGTCAAGTTTAGTTTGTATAAATTACCTAACTCTACCGGTCGGAAAAGTTAGGTAATTGTATCCTTTTAAATAAAATATTATTTCCCCAAGTAATACTGAAGCGTATAAATCCAATCTTCATCAATCCCATCACCGTCCAATTTTTGTTTCAACAGCCATTCAAGATAGCCTCTATCGGTTTTCACCACTTCTTCGATTCTCTTGCCGTTGTATTTGCCGAATTTAAAGGTGTGGAGGAGGGAAGGGTGGTTGGAAATTTCTATCATTTTTTGTATTGCTTTTTCTTCATCCACGCCTTCCTGTTCTATAATTTTTTTCTTCAATCTTTCAAAAAGCTGCTCCAAGACCATTACATCGCCCAGGGCATCATGCGCCGTGGCATCTATTTCTATTTCTAGCAAATAGCGCAAATACTGCAAATTATATCTGTCTATTTTTTCTTCTTTATCAAAATATCGCGCGACGCGCAAAGTGCAAATGAATCTTTTCGGTTCAATACCTTCCTTTTTGATCATGAGAAGGTCGAAGGGTGCGTTGTGAGCGACGACAATAGAGTCCTTGTTTTCAAAAAGTTTTTTTATTTTTGCGAAGTCCGAACTATCTTGAAAAGGTACTTTACCTGCCACCATTTTGTTAGTGATATGGTGGACTGCTGATGCTTCGGGGGGAATTTTGATTCTCGGTTTGTATAAACCGACAAACTGATTTTCTTCATTTTTGTAGGCAATCTGGCACAAGACGTCCTTTTCTGTATTGCCAGTAGTCTCCGTATCGAAAAATATAATTTTAGACATTTGGCTATTTTAGCATATTTTTGGTATAATGTAGGCAGAAATGTTATTTTTATAAAGCAATCTATCTGGCGAAGCTTTGCCAGCGAACTGCTCGTCGCTCAAGAAAATAATAATCGGAGTACCGCTTTTATTTTCTAAGCTCCTGCGCAAGGCTTTCTAAAAACAACGTTTCTGCTCCAAAAATATGTTGCACGAACAAATCAAAAACGGAATAAAAGAGGCGATGCTGACCAAGGACGCTCTCAAGCTAAAAGCTTTTCGGGCTATGTCGGCCGCTTTTACTAATGAACTGGTAGCCAAAAATAGAAAGCCGCAAGAATTTCTCAAAGACGAAGAAGCGATTGCGGTCATCACCAAGCTCGCCAAACAACGCAAAGACTCTATCGAGCAATTCAAAAGAGGGAATCGCGAGGATTTGGTCAAAGAAGAAGAAGCCGAGCTCGCTGTTTTGGAAACTTACCTGCCAAAAATGATGGGCAAAAGCGAAGTAGAAAAAATAGTTAAAAATAAAAAAGCTGAGCTAGCTATCATGGACGCTGGAAAGAAAGGCCTGCTGATGTCGGTCGTGATGAAAGATTTGAAAGGCAAAGTGGACGGAGCTTTAGTGAAAGAAGTCGTAGATTCTCTATTATTAACAATTTAAAATTTTAGTACCGGGATGCATACAGTCAATCTCTTAATTAGTTTAGTTGAACATCATCAGGTTCTGGCTTATGTAATTATTTTTTTAGGACTTATTTTTGAAGGGGAAATAATTGCGATTTCAGTGGGAATTTTAGCTCATCTCGGAGCTTTGAATTTTTGGTTTTCTATTTTCTTTATTCTTGTAGGCGCTATATCTAAAACTTTAATTTTTTACGAACTAGGAGAATTTTTATATAAAAAATTCAATCATCATAGATTTTTTCAATATATTCAAAAAAGAGTTTATAATACTTTGCCCAGATTTAAAGATAAACCTTTTTCAGCGATCTTTGCCTCCAATTTCATAATAGGAGTGAATTATTTGGTGATTATATTTTGCGGTTATGAAAAGATAGATTATAAAAAATTCCTAAAAGCAGAAATTCTAGGTAAAATGATTTGGGCTCCGATTATGCTATCCTTGGGTTATTTCTTCAGTTATACGGCACTTAATATTACTCGTGAAATTTGGAAGTTTTCAATGATTATTGCAGTTTTATTTGCACTGTTTATTATTATTGATAAGCTCGTAAGTTGGGCTTATGAAGTTTTTGAAGAATTTTGTGATAAAGCATAAAAAAAAACTAAAATTAGTTACGCATGACGGGTCTTTTCACACCGATGATGTTTTTGCGGCGGCCACGCTTTCTTTATATCTAGAAAATCTCGGGAAAAAATTTGAGATAATTCGTACCCGGGACGAAGAAATAATAAATAGCGCGGATTATGTTTTTGATGTTGGCGGGATATACAATGCAGAAAAAAACAGGTTTGACCATCATCAAGTGGGGGGAGCTGGCAAGCGAGAAAACGAAATACCGTTTTCCTCTTTCGGGTTGATTTGGCAGAAATTTGGGGTAGAGGTCACCGGTAAAAAAGAAGTTGCTGATTTTATTGAACAAAAGCTGGTGTTGCCAGTGGATGCGAACGATAGTGGAGTCGATTTATATTTTCCAAAAATTTCGCCATACACCTTGCAAGATGTTTTGGCGATTTTCTCACCTACTTCACTCGAAGATCTCGAGAAAGACAAACAATTCATGAAAGCTCTTTTGTGGGCGAAGGAAATCTTACAGAGAGAAATAAAAAAAGTGAATGATCAAATAAAAATTACGAAGATTATTAGAGGTTTTTATGAACAAGCACAAGACAAAAGATTGATCGTGATTAATGAACCAAAAGTTTCCAGATTTGAAGCTTGGGATGCCTTGCAGGATTTTCCGGAACCTATTTTTGTGGTTTGCGGTGATAATAAAAAAGAAGATTGGGCCGTCGTGGCTATGCGCAAAGATAAAGATAGCTTTGGTAACCGAAAAGACTTGCCTAAATCTTGGGCGGGGCTGAAAACCAAAGAATTACAAGATGTCACCGGAGTTTTGGACGCTGTATTTTGTCATAATAATTTATTTCTAGCCGTAGCTAAATCTAAAGAAGGAGCTACCAAATTGGCCAAAATTGCGCTAGAATCATAAATCACCTGTCCCGTACTAAATTTTTGATTACGGGATATAACAAAAAATATTATTAATTAAAATTTTAGTACTGGGATGGCATTCATTGATGAAATAAAAATATACGCAGAAGCCGGCCGCGGCGGCAACGGAGTGGTGCGTTGGCATCGGCAGAAGTTTAAACCGAAGGGCGGACCGGCCGGAGGAGATGCCGGCCACGGTGGAGATTTTTATGTGCGAGCTGTCCGCGATGCGCATATCTTGTCAAAATATAAAGCCAAAAAAGAATTTATTGCCGGAAGAGGGGAAGACGGCGGGAGCTCTAGCCTGCACGGAAAAAACGGGGAAGATTTTATTTTGAATTTGCCTGTCGGCTCGATCATTACCAATTTGGGCATGGATCAAAAATGGCAATTGACTAAAGAAGGGGAGAAGATTTTACTCTTGAAAGGCGGGTTTGGCGGTTTCGGAAATGAGCATTTTAAAAGTTCCGTAAATACGACTCCGCGTGAATCTAACTTGGGCGGAGACGGAGAAAAAGGAGATTTCAAAATCGAGCTGGAGCTTTTTGCGGATATCGGATTTGTGGGATTGCCGAATGCGGGGAAATCTTCGCTCTTGAACGCGCTCACTAATGCCGAGGCTAAAGTGGGTGATTATCCTTTTACCACACTTGATCCGAACCTGGGAGATTTTTACGGTTACATTATTGCGGATATTCCAGGGCTGATCGAAGGAGCATCGGAAGGAAAGGGTCTTGGGGTTAAATTTCTGCGTCACATCAAGCGCACCAAAATGCTAGTGCATCTGGTTTCATTCGAGAACCCCAACATCCTAAAAAGTTACAAAGAGATTCGCAAAGAATTGGCGAAGTATGATAAAAATTTAGGTCTCACAGGGGAGGATAGTTTGTCCGAAAAAGAGGAAATAATTATTTTAACAAAATCTGATGTGATAGATGATCCAAAGGTCATTGTCAAAAAAGTCGCCGACTTTAAAAAAATCAGTAAAAATGTTTTTACCCTCTCGTTATTTGACGATAAAATGGTCAAGAAATTCAGCGACGCTTTGGTAAAGATTTTGAAGAAAGCTAAGTAAACCATTTATGGGTACATTTATAAGAATTTTGGCACAATACTCATTTTCCACTATCTTTTACATATGTTCGAGATAGTAGAATACAAAAAATTATTATATAATATGTAAAATGAAAGGAGAAATAATTTATAAAATCTTAAATTCTTTAGGGGATGGAATGCTAGATTATGTAGATTTTACGAACGCTTTTATGAAAGCAGGGTATGGAGCTACAGGTAATAAAATTAACTATGAATTTTCAAAAATACAAAATAGAAGAATAAGTTTAGAAATCAATAGGCAAAAAATAAATAACTTAAAGAAATATCTGCAAAAATTAAAAAGCGAAGGATTGATTTTGGAAAGTAATTCAAAACAAATTTATTTAAGCAATAAAGGAAAAAACAAACTGAATAATTTTCAAAATTCTTTTTCCCTAAATAAAAATTTATATCAGCCAAAGACAGGGGATCGAGTCATTATTATTAGCTATGATATACCTGTAGCTTTTAATAAAGAAAGAAATATTTTGAGAGACATGCTGCGAACACTTGGTTTTAATCTGGTGCATAAAAGTGTCTGGGTGGGAAAAGTGCTGTTGCCGGTAAGATTCTTGGCGGATTTAAGCCGATTGGGAATTCTGGAATATCTTGAAATCTTAGAAGTTACCAAAAACGGTACTCTAAAATATAAAAATTAGTTTGCTCAATTCTCCACTATCTTTTACATATGTTCAACATCGTGGAACGGTTTTAGTTCAGGTTTTTTGTAAAAAATATGGTTTTATGTTAAGTTATTTTAACTTAAATGAAAAGTATACTTAATCTAATTAAAAAGTATCCAAAGTCCTTTTGGTTAATCGTGGCGATAATTTTGGTTGTCGTTGTAATGTTATTTTTCAAAAACAAAAACACCGGAAACAGAACAATCAAAATAAGCCACAGTGATTTTGTCAATCAAGTTTCGGTTTCCGGCAAGGTGGTAGCGGCGGAAAAAGTGGATTTGGGCTTTAAAAACGAGGGAATTATTGAGAAGGTTTTTTTCTCGGTGGGCGGCGGCGCTGAAGCCGGACAATTTGTCAAAGCCGGGGCGGTGATTGCGGCGATAGATGCGGGAGATGCGGAAAAGGACGTCCGTGACGCGGAAGTGGCTCTCGCGAGCGCAAAATTATCTTTGCAGAAAATTCAACTCAAAAATTCAAATGAAAATCTGAATGCTGATTTGACTAAATCCTACGAGGATGGCTTCAATGCCGTTTCCAGCGCCTTTTTGGATTTGTCCGATATTATTGACGGCCTCGATGACGTCTTGTCCGACGATAATGTTTCCGACAATTCAGCCCGAATCAGCGGCAAGACTGCTCTGAGTTACCGAAGTGAAGCGGAAAAATTGTATTATCAGGCCCAAAATTTATTTGAAGCGAATAGAAAAATTTTCCGGGAGATGAATCGCAGTTCTCCCGGGGCGGAAGTGGAAACGATTGCAAAAAAAACTTATGAGACAGCCAAAATTTTTGCCGATGCGGTCAAAAGCGCTAAAAATTTCGTAGATTATATGGCGGAAGATTCCAACGATAGCTCCAGTTTTAGTGATTTAAAAACCACTCTCTCTGATTATACAGATACCGTAAGCGAACATTTGACGGAGCTCATAACGGCCGAGACTAATATCAAAAATTACAAAGACGCTTTTACCGATACCAGTCTGGATCTGGAGGACGCGTTTCTCTCCATCAAGCAAAGAGAAAATGCCCTATCGGACGCGCGAAATAAATTGTCCGATTACTACATCCGCGCGTCTTTCGACGGCGTTATCACAAAAATCGATGCCAAAGTGGGGGAGATCGCTTCCGCCAACAAGCCTCTCGTCACCCTGATGAGCGCGGGAACTTTTCAGATAGAAAGCTATGTGCCGGAAGTAAACATCGCGCTTATTAAAGAGGGTGCCCCGGCCAAAGTCACCTTGGATGCTTACGGTGAAAATGTTTTCTTCAGTGCCAAAGTCGCCTCCATCGATCCTGCTGAGACAATCCGGGACGGAGTTTCGACGTATAGGATCAAATTGCAGTTTGACAGCGAAGACGATCGGATCAAGTCCGGCATGACCGCCAATGTCTCCATTATTATTTTCAACAAAGAGAACGTGATCGTGCTTCCCGGTGGAGTCGTCTTTCAGGAAGCCGGTAAAAATTTCGTGCAAGTAAAGGAAGAAGGAAAAATATCGAATCGGGAAATCTTATTGGGGGAGGTTTCTTCGCTTGGCCAAGTCGAGGTAGTGGAGGGGCTCGCGGACGGGGAAGAAGTCGTGCTTAATCCTAACGCTCTAAAATAAATATGTTTTCCTCACTTAATATCCGAATCGGATTTTTCCTGGCCAGGCGGCAGGTCCGGCGTTCCAGCCCTTGGACCACGGTGCTGATCATCTTCGTGATGTTTTTTACTTTTCTCAACTTGGTGGTGGTCAGCGGTATTTTGGTGGGGCTGATCCAAGGCGCGATCGTGGCGGTGCGCAGTCATTATACGAGTGACGTGATTGTTTCCTCTTTAAACAACAAGACGTATATTGAAAACAGTCCGGAAATTTTAAACATCATAAAATCCTTACCGGAGGTGGAAGCAGTATCGGCGCGGTATTTGGAAGGAGGCACTTTGGAAGCGAACTATAAAACCCGGACGAGTTATAAAGAAAAACCAAACATCGCCGCCGCTTCGGTGACTGGCATAGACCCCATCGCCGAAGATAAGGTAACCAATCTTTCCAAATTTATTGTGGAAGGAGAATATCTTACGCCCTTGGATTATGATCAAGTTTTGATCGGCTCTTATCTGACGGCGAAATACTTGCCGATTGATTCGCCGGGATTTACCACTCTGCGCGATGTGGCTCCGGGGACGAAAATTCGAGTCAAAGTGCATGGTGTTGAGCGCGAAGTCACCATTAAAGGCATTATTAAAGCCAAAGTCGATGAAGTCAGCATGAGGGTGTTTATGATTGATTCCGAACTTCGAAGCTTAATCGGCCGAAACGATTACAATGTGGACGAAATTTCTATAAAGCTCAAGCCGGGGACTGATCCAGCGACAGTTCGGGACATTTTAAAAAGAAACGGCGTCGACCGGGTGGCTAAAGTTCAGACTTATGTCGATGCCCAGCCGAAATTTATCAAGGACATGGTGGATACTTTCGCGCTCTTGGGCAACATGCTTTCGTCCATCGGATTGGTGGTCGCGTCCATTACAATTTTCATTGTGATTTTTATCAACGCCATTACCCGAAGAAAATTTATCGGTATTCTGAAGGGCATCGGCATCAACGAGCGGGCGATTGAAATTTCTTACATCTTGCAGTCCTTCTTTTACGCTTTTTGCGGCTCGGTTATCGGCGTTCTGGTGCTTTACGTTTTTCTCCAGCCGGCCATTGCCGCGCATCCGATCGATTTTCCTTTCAGTGACGGAATTCTAGTGGCTCCGGTCTCCGGCACAGTCTTGCGCATTGCTCTCTTAATGGCGACAACCATTATTGCCGGATTTATTCCCGCCCGATTGATCGTCCGCAAGAATACTTTGGACTCCATCTTGGGCCGAAATTAATTTTATCAATTCAATTTTAACAGAAACTTATGATCGAAGTAAGAAATTTAAAAAAATCATTCAAGGACGGGGAAAACATTACCGAGGTCTTGAAGGGAATAGATTTTATCGCTAAAAGCGGAGAATTTATCGCGATCATGGGCCGCTCCGGTGCAGGTAAAAGCACTTTTCTGTACCAAATGAGCCTGCTCGACGAACCGACCAGCGGTGAAATTTTTATCGATCAAAAAGATACGCACACCATGACAGTCAACGAAAAAACTTATTTTCGGCTTTCTCGGCTCGGTTATGTATTTCAGGATTACGCGCTTCTGCCAGAGATGAGTGCGCTCGAGAATGTCGTCCTGCCGCTTCTCATGCAAGACCTGAAAGAAAAAGAAGCTTACCAGAAAGCGGAAAATGCTTTGATCAAAGTCGGGCTGGGACATCGGCTTCACAATCTACCGGCCCAACTCTCCGGAGGAGAACAACAGCGGGTGAGTATCGCCCGGGCGATAGCCCACGAGCCGCAGATTTTGTTTGCCGACGAGCCGACCGCCAACTTGGACAACGAATCTTCCCGGATGGTGATGAATATTTTCAAAGAATTGCATCGTGCCGGGCAGACGATCGTCATGGTGACGCACGAGGAAGAATACAGCAAATTTGCCGACCGGATCATCCATCTTGATGACGGGCGAATCGTGCTTTAAGGATTTTGTGTTATTATATTAAGCATGGCGAAAACATATTATCCGACAATTGGTCTAGAAATACACGCGGAACTTTCGACAAATACCAAGATGTTTTGCGCTTGCAAGAACGACCCGGATGAAGAGCAGCCGAATGTGAATATCTGCCCGGTTTGTATGGCACATCCGGGAGCTTTGCCGGTCGCCAATAAAAAAGCTATTGAGAATGTTATTAAAGTCGGCTTGGCAGTTGGTGGAAAAATTGCTGACTTTTCGGAATTTGATCGCAAGAATTATTTTTATCCGGATATTCCAAAGGGTTATCAGATTTCGCAATATAAATACCCGATCGTCTCTGGCGGAAATCTTTCAGGTTTTGATATTACTAGGATTCACTTGGAAGAAGATACGGCAAATAATAAACATGACCGTGGAGACTTCTCTTTGATTGATTTCAATCGCGCTGGTGTGCCCTTGATGGAGCTCGTAACCGAGGCGACTACTTTTCAAAATGCTGACAAAGCAGCCAAGGGAGCGACCAAATTTGCCAAAGAGCTGCAACTCATTCTTTGGTATTTGGGCGTTTCTGAAGCAAATATGGAGAAGGGTGAAATGCGGGTGGAAGCCAATATTTCTGTTTCCATAGACCCCAAAAAGCTGGGCACGAAAGTGGAAGTCAAAAATTTAAATTCTTTCCGTAGCGTGGAGCGGGCTATCAAATACGAGCTGGATCGGATGGCGGAGCTTTTGGAAAGTGGAAAAGAAAGTGAAATAGTGCAGGAAACTCGCGGCTGGAACGAAGGCAAACAGAAAACTTTTTCGCAGAGGAAAAAGGAGGGTAGCGCGGATTATAGATATTTTCCGGAGCCGGATTTGCCGAAATTGAAACTGCACGAAGCTTTTGATTTAGAAAAAATGAAGCGAGCATTGTCGGAATTGCCGGAGGCAAAGCGCGCCAGATACAAAAAAGATTTTGGAATTAAAGATGAGGATGTTGAAGTATATATAAATGATCCAGAGCTCGGTACTAAGTTTGCTGCGATCGCAGAAATCTTAGAAAATCCCGATAAAATAAAGAAAATAAAAATAGCATCTAATTTTATAACATCAGACTATCTGGGTTTGAAAAAAACAAAAACCGAAGCCAAACTACCGGCAGCAGAAAACTTTGCTGAGTTGGTAAATATGTTTGCCGAAAACAAAATTTCTTCCAGGGTTGCCAAAGATATTTTGGCGATGATAGTAATGAAAGACGAATCGCCGCTGAAAATTGCAACCAAGAAGAATTTACTTCAAAGCAATGACGAGGGCGCGCTAAAGGAAATCGCGCAAAAAATAATTTCAGCAAATCCAAAAGTCGCGGCGGATTATAAAGGCGGTAAGGAGCAAGCCCTTATGTCGCTCGTGGGGCAAATCATGAAGGAGATGAAAGGATCGGCGAATCCGGCAGTTACTAAAGAAATTTTAATAAGTTTGCTAAAATAAAAAATACCCTAATGAATCCAACTAATCAACAAATTTTAATCAAGACTGTCGCCCGACTTCTCACTCCACCCCGAGGAATTTTGGCTATTGATGAGAGTATGCCTACTTGCAACAAGCGTTTTGAAGCTTTGGGTATACCAACAACCGAAGAAAATCGCCGAGCTTATAGAGAATTGCTTATCACTGCGCCGGGTATCGAACAATATATTTCCGGATACATTCTTTTTGATGAAACAATTTTCCAATCTGCAACCGACGGCACGAGTTTTACGTCCATCTTGAGCGCTAAGGGTATTGAGATAGGTATCAAAGTTGATGGCGGCCTAGCAGATTTGCCTGGGCATCCAGGAGAAAAAATTACCAAAGGACTTGAAGGATTACAAGAGCGGTTAACAAAATACAAAAAGTTGGGCGCAACTTTTGCCAAATGGCGCGGTGTTTACAAAATAGGTGAAAATACTCCCAGCGAGGAATGTATGAAAGAAAATGCAATGCTTTTCGTTAAATATGCGAAGCTCTGCCAGGAAAACGACATTGTGCCGATAGTGGAGCCGGAAGTTTTAATTGATGGAGATCATAAAATCGAAAAATGCTATCAAGTGACCGCGCGGAATTTGGAAATAGTTTTCGACGAGCTCAAAGCGGCCAACATTTTTCTACCCGGACTAATTCTCAAAACCAGCATGGTCATCCCCGGTAAAGATTCTAAACTTGCCGTTCATGGCATGGAGATAGCCCAGGAAACTATCAAATGCCTTAAGGAAAAAGTTCCAGATATTATCGGCGGAATTGTTTTTCTCTCCGGCGGGCAAAAAAACGAATACGTCACCGAAAATTTGAACAAGATGCACCTTTTGGGTCCGCTCCCTTGGCCGCTGTCGTTTTCGTACGGTCGAGCGATTCAAAATCAGACCTTACAAAGTTGGGCTAAAAATCCAAACGACATAGCTCACGCCCAGAGACTTCTCTTAAAGGCGGCGGAAAAAAATAGCTTGGCTTCAATAGGGGAATATGAAGATGAAAAATATATTCAGAATAGATCTAAGGATGTTGTTTAAAATTTTAACATGAAACCCGAAATACAAAAATTTTTTAAGGGGGATGTGGAGGATGATGAAAAAACGCTTTTGAAATATTCGCATGATGCGAGTCTTTTAGAAGTGCGGCCGAAGGTGGTGATTTTCCCAAAAGATTCCGAAGATGTGCAAAATTTGGTGAAGTGGGTAAATGAAAACAGCGAGAATAAAGAAAAGTATCCGAATCTCTCCATCACCGCCAGGTGCGCGGGTACCGATATGTCTGGTGGCGCGATCGGCGAGTCCATAATTTTGGATTTTACTCGCTATATGAATAAGTTGATCGGCGGACCGTTGCCACTTAAAAATAAAACTGAGTGGGAGATAGCTGTGCAACCCGGGATGTTTTATCGGGATTTTGAGAAACTAACTTTGGCCAAAGGACTAATCTTGCCTTGTTACACGGCTTCCAAGACTATCAACGCCATGGGCGGAATGTTTGGCAACAATTCGGCTGGGGAGCGAACTTTGAAATATGGTAAAACCGAAGACTATATAATAGAAACAAAAGTTGTTTTTGCGGATGGAGTTGAAAGGATTGTAAAATCTTTTCCGGTAAACGAAATTAATCAGAAAGAAGAAATTTATACAAAGATTTATAATTTAATTAAAAATAATCAAGCCGAAATAAAACAGGCCAAACCAAATGTGCACAAAAATTCTGCTGGTTACTATATTTGGAATGTGATTAGCCGGAGTTCGCAGAATTTTCGAAAATACGCCCTCGGAGACCTAGGACAGGGGACCCACTTTTCTAAAAATCCTGCGAACTCCGGCCCTGAATTTTACTTTGACCTCAATAAACTTCTAGTCGGATCGCAGGGAACTCTCGGCATTGCTACCGAAATCACCTTTAAACTGATACCGGAAAACAAGCACTCCAAACTGGTAGCTATTTTTATGAAGGACTTGGCGCCGCTTGGTCGCTTTGTGGATGAAATTTTAACTCTCAATCCGGAAACTCTGGAATCTTACGATGACAAGACGATGAAATTGGCCGCTAAATTTTTCCCAGATTTCTTAAAAAATAAAGGACTGCTGGGGATGATTAAATTTATGTGGAGCTTTCTGCCGGAGCTTTTCCTAATGATCACCGGTGGTTTCCCAAAACTAATTATTCTAGCTGAATTTGCCGGTAATAATGAAAAAGAAGTGCAGAATCAATGCCTGGCTTTAGTGGAAAAAATAAAAAAGTTTAATTTAAAAGTTCACATTACCAAGTCTTCCACAGAAGCCAACAAATATTGGGACATTCGCAGAGAGAGTTTTGCCTTGCTGCGGAAACATGTCAAAGGCCTGCGCACCGCGCCTTTTATCGACGACGTTATCGTCCGACCGGAATTTTTGCCCCGGTTTTTGCCGGAGCTGAATAATATTTTAAGCAAATACAAATTAACTTTTACCTTGGCGGGGCATGCTGGAGATGGGAATTTCCATATAATTCCCTTAATGGATTTCAAGTGTCCAAACACGGCCAAAATTATCATGGAACTTTCAGAAAAAGTATATGACTTGGTGGCCAAATATCATGGCTCGATCACTGCCGAACACAACGACGGTATTATCCGCACACCCTATCTGAATAAAATGTATGGCGAACATATCATTAAAATTTTTGCGGAAATCAAACAAATTTTCGATCCCAAAAATATTTTTAATCCGGGCAAAAAAGTGCCGACCGTAAACCAAGGCGGCACAAAAGAATACATTGCAACGCATATCGCACTAGAACATGAAGCAAAACACGGGGTATAAAATTATTTGATAATATCATTACTTGTTTTGGTTTCAACGATTTGGTACATGGTTTCTATAAGAGGTAAAGTGAAAACTGGTCAGGCGACCGATTACTTGAGTAATTAAAAATAATTTTCTTAATCCAGGAGCCTTTTATTCAAATCAACAATATGGATTTAAAATCATACCACCAAGTGAATGGATTATTGCGCCAAGTAATTTTATGGATAAAAATCCATCTTCTGGAGATATAATAGAATTTTTAGACAGGCCAAATAATGTTCAGGCCTATTATTAGTAATAATAAAAATTGTATCTAATAATACAAAATATTATTTAATAGAATACAAACTGAAAATAAGTGGTGGTAGTGGCATGTCCCATAATTTACAACTTACATTGGTAGGTAAAAATAATCAGTTATTCACAATAGGGGGAGGAAGTGACGATGCCGTATGGGCGAATTTCAAAGATACAATCAAGAGTTCTTTAATGAGTTTTTCTGTGAGGAGTTAATAATTGGAGTTTCGCAGATGTAAAAAGATTTATTTCTGATTATAACTTTCGATTAAGCCACGTGGAAGGTAGCCACTATTTTTATGTTGGTTCGGTAAAAGGAAAAATGCATCAGATTTGCGTGCCTTTTCATAGCAACAAAGCAATTCATCCGAAAACTATGAGAAGTATTATCAATCAATCTGGGATTGATATAAAAGAATGGCTGGGAAAATAAATTAACGCGATAGCAAATTTAGTATTAAATTTGCATTTTAATTTTTTTCGGATATACTGTTTCTATGTTTGCAATCAAAGCCTCTTTAAGGGAAAAGAGGGAAAAGTTGAACGTTTTAAGGAAATCCGGCAAAATTCCGGCTGTTTTTTATGGGGCTGGACAAGACACCACTTCCATTTCTATTCCGAACATTGAATTCAAAAAAGTCTGGCGGGAAGCTGGCGAATCTTCGGCGGTAAAAATTACTGCGCCAGGCGGGGATATTGATGCGCTGATTCACGAAGTGCAGGTAGACCCGGTGACCGATGAACCAATCCACGTGGACTTTTTGGCAATCGACATGAAAAAGAAAATCAAGGTCAAAGTGCCCCTGGTCTTTGAAGGCGTCTCGACTGCAGTCAAGAGCGGCATTGGGAACCTTGTAAAGGTCTTGCATGAAATTGAAATTGAAGCTCTGCCGGCGGATTTGCCGCACAATCTTTCGGTGGATATTTCCAAACTGGAAACACTCCAAAATAATATTTTGGTTTCTGATATAAAATTGCCGGCTAGAGTCGTGGCAATTGCGCACGACGGAGACATAGTTGCCTCAGTGGTGGCCCAAGTGGAGGAAAAAGAAGAAGTAGTTGTGGCGCCTGATTTATCGGCTATTGAGGTGGAGAAGAAGGGTAAGAAAGAGGAGGAAGGAGCTCCGACCGATGCTGCCGCAATACCTCTCAAGGAAGAAAATGCGGAAAAGAAAGAAGACAAGAAATAATCTAAAATATTTATTTTAGTTGAATATGTTACAATGGAGACTATGGTTAAAAAAGCCATGGTTTTTGTTTTAATTAGCTTTATTTTAGTACTTCCTTTTGCCGAAAGAGCAAATGCGGCTTTTGACTGCCTCACTTTGAAGACTTCTTCCAGCCAATCCGACAAAAACTATTGCCAAAATGAATTAGCGCAAATAGAGGCGCAACTAAATATTCTCTTGGACCAGCAAAAGGAACAGCAAAAACAAACCGGTACCCTGAAGGGCGATGTGAATTACTTGACCAGCCAAATCAACGCGCTCAAAACAAAAATTAAAGCTCGGGCGATGGTCATTTCTCAATTAAAAGTAAATATTGCCGAAAAAGTTAGCATTATTAACTCCCTCTCCGAAAAAGTAGAACGCGAGCGTGAATCTCTCGCTCAACTTTTGCGCAATACCAATGAATTTGATGACGGCAACATGGTGCATCTCATCCTATCCGACAATAGCATTTCAGATTTTTATAGCGATCTGGAATCTTATGCCTCGATCAAGCAGGCGGTGAAGACATCCGTCGATATTATCAATGGAGTCAAAGTACAGACTGAAGCTACTAAACAAGACCTTGAGAAAAAACAAGATGCGGAAACCGATGCCAAGTCCGATTTAGAAAGTGCCCAAAAAAAGGTGGCGCAATCAGAAGCTGAAAAAAAAGCTCTTTTAGCTATTTCGAAAAATAAAGAAGCCGAATACCAACGGCTCGCGGCACAAAAGAAAATTCGGGCGGACAGGATTCGAAGCGCTCTCTTTCCGCTAGCTGGAATCTCGCAAAAAATAGAATTTGGCACGGCGCTTGCTTATGCGAATGATGTGAAAGCCAAGTTAGTTGTTGACCCCGCTTTTTTGCTCGCCATTCTCACTCAAGAATCTAATTTGGGAGCGAATGTCGGCCAGTGCTATCTGACCAATCCCGACACTGGTGCGGGGGTGGGGAAAAATACCGGGACAATTTTTGCGAATGTGATGAAGCCGACTCGAGATGTGGAGCCATTCCTCGAAATAACGGCGGCGCTTGGCCTAAATGCATTTCAAACGGCGGTTTCCTGCCCGATTGCCGGAGTGGCTGGGTATGGGGGGGCGATGGGGCCGGCACAATTTATTCCTTCCACCTGGAAACTTTTCTCCGCTCGCCTGCAAGCCATTTTGGGCGGCATCCCCAACCCTTGGTCTCCGAAGGATAGCTTTATGGCTTCGGGAATGTATTTGTCAGATCTGGGAGCGGTAGGCAATAGCGTGAGCGCGCAAAACAGAGCCGCTTGCAAATATTACGGCTCTGGCGGAGCGACTTGTTCTTATAGTCGAAGTGTGATGAATTTGAAAACAAAAATCCAGGCAGACATTGACCTGTTATAGACCTGCCTGCCGGCAGGCAGGTTTGCTTTAAAATAAAAATTGTGATAATCTTTAAGGAAATGAATCCCGTACGAAGTTTATGTTAGTTTTTCTTACGGGAATAAATTTTTTAATTATGAATAATTTTAAGTAGGAGTGTTAAGTACACTTTTACTTCGTACGAGATGAAAAAAGATATCCATCCAAAATACGATATAAAAACGAAAGCCACTTGCGCCTGCGGGGCTATTTTTGAAGTTGGTTCCACTATGGGAGAGATTGCCATGGAGATTTGTAGCCAGTGTCACCCTTTCTATACCGGTAATGAAAAAATAATGGATACGGCTGGACGGGTAGATCGTTTCAATAAGCGCCGAGCGGCTACGGCTAAGGTAAAGAAATAATGAACATCGAAGAATTAAAAAAAGACCACCGTACGAGTTATCTTGCGGATATGCTGGAGCGTTTGATGCGAAAAGAATCTGAAATCCGTGAGATGCTTGCTGGCGACGAAACATTGCATGATTTGGCGGCGGAAGAATTAAAAGGAATTCAAGAAGAACGGGAGAGTTTAGAAAAACAAATAGAAGAAATTTTAAAAAAGGATAAAGCCGAGGAAGAGATGACTAATGAAATAGTGCTGGAAGTGCGGGCGGGAGCGGGCGGGGATGAAGCCAGCCTTTTTGCTTGGGAGTTGGCGCATATGTACGAAAAATTTGCCGAAGCGCAGGGTTGGCAATGGAGGGTGAATTATGAATCCAAAAGCGACTTGAACGGCTACAAAGAAGCTAGTTTTGAAATCAAAGGCAAGGAGAACCAGAATATTTACCAGAAAATGCGTTACGAGACGGGCGTACACCGGGTCCAGAGAATACCAGCGACCGAAAAAAACGGCCGAGTGCATACTTCCACCGCCTCGGTAGCGGTTTTGCCAATTAAAAAAAAAGTTTTAATTAAAATCGATCCTTCCGAATTTGAAATGGAATATTCTCGCTCCGGCGGCAAGGGCGGGCAGAATGTGAATAAGGTGGAAACGGCCGTGCGCATAATCCACAAGCCGACGGGTCTAGATGTGCGTTCAACTAACGAGCGCAGCCAATTAGCAAACAGAGATAAGGCTATGGCTATCTTGACAGCCAAACTTCAGCAACTAGAAGAAGAAAAAGAAGCAAAAAAATATGCAGGCGAGCGCAAAGAGCAGATAGGCACGGCCGACCGGTCCGAAAAAATCCGTACCTATAATTTTCCCCAAGATAGGGTGACCGACCACCGCATCAAAAAATCATGGCACAATTTGACCGGCATAATGGAAGGTGGGATAGCTGAGATAATTGCTGACATCGAGTTTCATTATATTAATTAATTTTGCAAAATCTATTTATGAAAATCTCTAACGGGGTTGATCAAATCAAATCACGAATAGATATTCTCTCGCTAGTTTCATCTTATATAAAATTGGATAGAGTAGGGAAAAGTTGGAAAAGCAAGTGTCCTTTTCATAACGAAAAGACCCCTTCTTTTTTTGTCTCGCCAGAGAGAGAGAGCTACTATTGTTTCGGCTGTGGAGCTTCCGGGGACATCTTTACTTTTGTGGAAGAATTCGAGGGACTGGATTTTAAAGGCGCTTTGAAGCTTTTAGCTAATCGGGCTGGAGTTACGCTAGAAGTTTACAACAAAGAAGATCAAAAGAATAAGGAAGAAAAAGAAAATCAGAAGGAAAGATTGTATGGAGTAATGGAAGAAGCGACAAAGTTTTTTGAAAGCAATCTTAAGAACAATCATAAAGCTTTAGAATATTTAAAGTCTCGGGGATTGGAAAACAAGACAATCAAAGATTTTAGAATTGGCTTTGCTATCTTGGATTGGCGCAAGCTCTATGATTATTTAAAATCTAAGAATTTTACGGATAAAGAGATAGAGAGCGCGGGGCTGGCGAAGAAACCGGACGATGCAAGTAAGGCTATGTATGATCGCTTTCGTGGCCGGATTATATTTCCGATCAATGATTCGAGCGGCCGGGTTATCGCTTTTTCCGGCCGAATTTTGGTGGATGACGGACAATCAGCAAAATATTTAAATAGTCCAGAGACACTGATCTTCAGCAAGTCCGCAGTGCTTTTTGGCATCGACAAAGCCAAAGACTCTATTCGCAAAAATAATTTTTCTATTTTAGTCGAAGGACAGATGGACCTGGTGCTGTCGCATCAAACGGGATATAAAAATACGGTGGCGACTTCCGGTACGGCTCTGTCGGATTCTGCGATCGGCAAGGGCAACGTAATTTCGAATTTAGGTCTGGTACGCCGTCTTTCGCCCAACATTGTGCTTTCGTTTGATGCCGACAAAGCAGGTTTCAATGCGGCCAATCGGGCGGGCAAGATCGCTTTGTCTCTCGGTATGGATGTGAAGGTGGCCGCCTTGCCCGAAGGAGTTGACCCGGCGGACTTGATTTCCAAAAATGGAGCGGAAGCTTGGAAGGAAGCGATTCGCAAATCTATCCATATCATAGAATTTATACTGAATAAAGTTTTAAAAGATTCTCAAAACGACGCGCGCAAAGCCGGCCGGGAAATCAAAGAAAAAATATTGCCTTATATTGACGCGCTCCAAAGCGCCATAGAAAAAATGCATTTTATTAAAAAAATCAGCGACGCTTCCGGCATTTCCGAGAGTGCCTTGCAGGATGACCTTAAAAAAATCGAGATAGAATTAAAATCTGAGAAAAAAGAAATAGAAGAAATCGCAAATCGGGAAAAGAAAGTATCTAAAAAAGATTATATTTTACGCAAGTTGTTTGGTATTATCCTCTGGCAAAAGAGCTTGAAAGAGCATAGTATGGATGAGGATAAAGTTCTGCGCGAATTGGCGCTTATTTTAAATGTTGAAAAAGAAAAAGTGTTGGCAAAAACAAAAGAAAAAGAGAGCGATTTGATTTTTGAAGCGGAAGTTTTTTACGGAGAGCGGGGAGATTATCTCTCGAGGGATACAGAAGAACTACTCGCTAATTTGGCAGAAGAATATTTAAAAGAAAAATTGTGGATAAAAATGCGAGAACTGCATCAGTCTGAAGAAACCAAAGATACAGCCAAATCAAAATTAATTTTGAAAGAAATTAGCGAGATTAATAATAAGATCCAAAGCATTAAAAATAAAGAGTAAAAAAAACCATGAAAACAACAAAAAAGACAAAAAAAGTTAGTACAAAAATTAGAAAACACAAGATGGCAAAAAAACCAAAGAGTAAAAAACTTAAAATAAAAAAATTAAAAATTTCCAAAAAATTTCCTCTCAAACTGGCATTTTTGGAAAAAAAGGCGGAAAATTTAACTCGTATCTCAAGCGAGCTCATCGAAAAGGGGCGCAAGAGGGGATTTATCACTTACGATGAAATCTTAAAAACTTTCCCGGATATTGAAAACAACATTTTATTCTTAGACGAGCTTTACGAAAAGTTTGCCATTGCCGGGATTGATGTCTTGGAAGGCGGAAACTTGCTCAATTTGAATGTCGACTTGACCGACAAAGATTTGAACAAATCCACGATGCATGATTCAATTCAGATGTATTTGAAAGAGATCGGTCAGTATCCGCTTATCCATGCGGGCGAAGAAAAGGAACTCGCCAGACGCATCGAACACGGTGATCTGGAAGCCAAAAATCTGCTCGCCCGCGCGAACTTGCGTTTAGTGGTTTCTATCGCCAAAAAATACGTAGGACGCTCTGCCAATTTAACTCTGCTTGACTTGATTCAGGAAGGCAATTTGGGATTGTTCAAGGCAGTGGAAAAATTCGATTGGACCAAGGGATATAAATTTTCCACTTATGCGACATGGTGGATTCGCCAGTCTATTACCCGCGCCTTGGCCGACCAATCTCGCACTATCCGCATACCGGTGCACATGGTAGAGACAATTTCGAAATATAAACAGACGCATCGCAGGCTTTCCCAAGATTTAGGTCGAGAGCCGTTGGCCGAAGAGATTGCCACCGAGATGGGCATCCCGGTGGAAAAAATTCACATCATCGAAAATATTTCGCAAGAGACAGTATCACTTGAACAGCCGGTCGGTGATGATGACGACAAATCAACCTTAGAAAATTTTATTCCGGATGATAAAATTTTACGTCCGGATCAAGAATCTTCTCGCCGGATTCTCTCAGATCAGATTCGGGAAGTTTTATGCGAACTCAATCCCAAAGAACGCAAGATTCTCGAAATGCGCTATGGTCTCCTAGACGGCATCCAACACACGCTCGAGCGGGTAGGGGAAGAATTCGGCGTGACCCGCGAGCGTATCCGCCAAATCGAAGTCAAAGTCCACGAAAAACTCCGCCAACACGACAAGATTTCGAGGTTGAAGAATTATTTTGACTAACTTAGGATTATTAATAAGTTATACCATAATAGCCACGGCCGTTGTTATTACGGTAACAGATGATTTATAAGTTGAAATATTTTTCCAGACGTTCTCTATTAGTTACATCTTTAACCAAGGCAAAATGAACATATTTTCCTATTTCCCAATAGTTAGCAATAAAATCGATTTCTTGTTGGCATGGATAAGGATAAACCCAAACGCTATCATTAAATTTTACCAAACCCAACTCTTTCATTTTTTCTCGAAGCGAATCCCTGGAATTTCTCTTTGTTTCTGGAATATCAAAAATAACCATGCGGAAATTTCTGTCCCATATTCTGCTTGGCTTTATTGCTAATTTTTCGTAATTAAATCTTAAGTAAATCTCTTCACCTTTTTCTGTGAGAGATATAATATGATCATTGCCCACCTTTTTAATGTATATGAGTTTTTGTTTTCTTAATTTTAAAAAATATCTAGAATAATTTGTGGGTTCTTCATTCAAACCAAAAATTTTCTTGATTAAGATCTTTGTCATTCTATAACTTGTTCTTCTATTAGCTAAAGCCACGGATATACCTATTCCCATGCCTAAAGCCCGGATTATTTTTCCAGAGTTTGATTCTCGATCAATTAAACGCATATCCATATATTACCATAATAACCACGGTCGTGTCTATTATGGTAGATTATTTTATTCATATATACTTATACTACACAAAAAAACTCCGCCAACACGACAAGATTTCGAGGTTGAAGAATTATTTTGACTAAACTTACTTCAACGCACTATCGATTTTTGGTTTGACGGTAGTCCAGGATTCGGCGCCGTCGATGGTGGCTACAATTTTTCCTTTTCTTAAGATAAAGCCTTTTGGTGTGCCGTTCACTCCGGCCTTACTACCTTCTATTTTCGAATCTTCGACTGCCTGCGCGTATTTATTTTCATCCAGACATTTATTAAAAGTGGCAGTTTCCAAACCAAGTGTTTGAGCAAAAGATTTTAATTTTGGATCAGCGAAGGCTTCTTCATTTTCCCCATCTTGATGCGTATAAAGATAGTCATGATATTCCCAAAATTTACCCTGGTCTCCGGCGCACCTGGCGGCCTCGGCTGACTGCACGGATTCCGGTCCCAAAAATGCCCAATCCCGGTAAACAAATTGCACCGTTCCTTTTTGGACATACTCTTTCACTCCCGGCAGAAAAGGAGTCCAGCTCGGGTCTCTCTGTTTCAAAGCTTGAATTAAAGGCATATCGGGTTCTAAACCAGAGATCGCTCCGCAGAAAGGGCATTGGAAATCTTCGTATAAGATCACCGTGACTTTAGCTTTCGGATCTCCCAGCGTTCTGTCACTTGCATTCACTTCGGCAATGGTTATATTGGCAAATGGATCGTTAGTGTTTGGCAGATTACCCATATTCCCTTTGAGCAGTATCGCTCCGGCGATGACAATACCGGCGATGATTATTGCTCCCGCTATTTGCGCTTGGCTTTTGTTTTGGTTACTGTTTTTTTTCTTTTCTATATTTTCTTCCATACGGTCAGTATAACACTTTAAAAAGAATATGCTATACTTAAGCCATTAAAATTATTGTCCAAATAGTCGTTTGGACACAATATTTATTATTAATTTATTATAAAAATATATGTGTCATTCAAATTGTGGGCATAAATGGGGAGGTTGTACTCCGTCCTTGGTTGTTAAAATCTTGCTGATCATTGGAGGTATCAACTGGGGTTTGGTGGGTCTTGCGCTTTTGGTAGGAAATGGCGGCAACTGGAACGTGGTCAATCTGCTTTTAGGTTCTTGGCCGGTAGTGGAGGGGATAGTCTATGTGCTGGTGGGCATCGCAGCTATTGTCAAAATTTTCGGTTGCCGATGCAAGAAGTGCATGGCCGCATGTGGTACTTGCGAACCGGAGAATAAAGTAGAAGGCGGGATGTAATAATTGGTGATATGGTTTCAATCTCTGACATAGTATCTTATATATTGGCTTTTTTTGCTCTTTATGTGCAGGTTTTTTTCTTGCTCATGGTATTTAAAACGCGTAAGCAAATCGCGGGAAATACCTCTTTCCCTGCGGATGTGAATTGGCCCGCAGTTACTATTGTAGTTCCTTGCTGGAATGAAGAAGGAACTATTTCGAAAACAGTGGAATCACTTCTGGCTACTGATTATCCTAAAGATAAACTCATAATCAAGGTGATTGACGATGGTTCCACCGACAACACATGGCAAGCAGTGCAGAAGTTCCAAGGAATCGCAAATGTTGAGCTTATGAGGAAAGAAAACGGAGGCAAGCATACTGCCATGAATCTGACAATTGCAACTGCTACTACCGATTATATTGGCAACCTCGATGCAGATGCATTTATCGAACCAGATACTCTTAAAAAAACAATGTGGCAGTTTTTGAGTGATGAAGATATGATGGCGGTTTCGCCTGCGATAGTTATTTACGAACCAAAGGGGATTCTTCAGAAAGCTCAAGATCTTCAATTTAATATGTTTATTCCTCTCAAGAAAATACTCGCACTCATGAATGGTATCCATGTCACTCAGGGTCAATTTTCTATGTATCGTAAAAAAGTTTTTGATGATTTAGGTCCGTACCGCAATGCGCACCAAACAGAAGATTTGGAAATTGCATATCGGATGCAGGTCAATGGCTATAAAATCGGCCAATGTCACGATGCCTTTGTCCACACCACATCCCCCGATACTTTTAAAGATCTTTACCGACAACGTCTGCGTTGGATGTATGGATTTATTAATAATAGTTATGATTATCGCAAGTATTTATTTAAGTCAAAGTACGGAGTATTCTCATTTTTTACTATTCCCGTTGGATTCTTATATATAATAACAACGCTCTTTGCAACCACAGCTGTTTTGTGGAGCGCAGGGAGCGCCTTGTATCATTTATTTATGAGACTCTTAGTTACCAATTTTAATATGGGAGGATATGAAGTAATAAGTTTGTTTTTTATTGATACACGTCCCATAATGTTTATTTATATTGTTCTTATTATATTTTTTATTATCATGGCTCTTATTGGCAAAGCAGTTCGTGGTCAAAAACCTATTCCCGATCTGTCATTTATTTTTTCCTATTTTCTTTTTGGTCTTTTTGCTTCCACTTGGCTTTTCAAAGCGGTGTATAATACTATAGTGACCCGCGAGGTTGCTTGGAGATAAAAAGATTTATTTATGATTTCTAATATACTTTGGAAAAATTATGTTGTTGCTTTCGTAATTACAGTGGGAATTTTTTCAACTGCTATTTATTTAAGCAATTATTTTGGTAACAAAAAGATTGACCAGCTGAAAACTATTCAAGATAAAATATCCATCGATATTCTTTCTTCCGAAACCCAATTTTCCTTGCTTTCTGAACTCTCGTGTAAAAATATTTCAGATTCTATATATTCTCCGGAGCTAGGAGAACTTGGGGGTAAATTAGAATGGAGTCAGAAAAATCTAGGAGCCACTGAAGAAGTTTCTTATTTAAAAAAATATTATGCGCTACTGCAGATTAAAGACTATCTTTTGGCTAAAAAAATATCCGAACGCTGCGGAGTAAAATCTGCTTTTATTTTGTATTTTTATACATCAAAAGATATTTGCAGTGATTGTGAAAAAGAGAGTTTCGTTTTAACAAGTCTTCGTTCAAAATATCAAGAGTTGCGTGTTTATTCTTTCGATTACAGCGTAGATATTTCAGCTGTAAAGGCGATGCTGCAAATTTACAAAATAAAAGACACCGAACTACCGGCGCTGGTCGTAGGCGACGATGTTTTGACTGGTTTTCACAACATAGAAGAAATTGATTTAAAAGTCCAAAAGTCTTTCAAGCTGCAAGAAACCAAACCAGATGGAAATACATAAGGGATAACCCTGGTCGGTCTTTTTGCGCTCGGAATGAGCACGACGAAATTTACCAAACAGCCACTCCTAAAATCAGGCCTCAGAGTTCTATCGATGGGAGGCATTGCTCTCTTCGCCGGACTTATCGCGGGCATATTATTGGGGCAATAAATTAATAAATTGCAAAAGGGCAGCTAGTTTCTTAGATTTTTTGACTAAAAATAGCATTTCCCAATAAAATATGTTAGGGTACGCGCTATACAAGCCGGCATAGCTCAGTTGGTAGAGCACTTCTTTTGTAAAGAAGATGTCCGGGGTTCGATCCCTCGTGCCGGCTCCAGATGGGTCTCAAATCCTAGACACTTATCTTTTTTGCTCTATAACTCTCCGGGGCGTTTTTAAGGTATTCTTCTAGTTTTTCTCTAGTGAGGAGACCATTCTGCGCGCCGATTTCTTGCACGACGGACATCGCGTTGATCGGCCCCCAAGCTAGAGCTTCTTTGAGATTTTTTCCTAGGCAAAGCGCAGAGACAACAGTCGAAGAAAAAGCGTCTCCGGCTCCGGTGCGCTCATACGGGGGTTTCGGGTCTGGATAAATGGGCATAAATAAAAGCTCCGTTCCATCATACGAATAAGATCCGCTTGTTCCGTCTGTAAGCACTACTATCTTTGGACCTAGTTCGCGCATTTTTACAAGTAAGTTTTTTATTTCGTCATGATTTTCTATATTTAAAATAGTTTTTGCTTCTTCAATGTTGCAGAAAAAAATATCCGCTCTTTTATAAATATCTTGCAATTTTTCATAACCCATTTTTATCTGAAAAATTCCCGGCTGGAAAGCGAGTTTGACTCCCGGATTATTTTTTAGGTACTCTGTTATTTCACTATGGTAGGGTAGGGATTTTTCACCCAGCGAAGTCAAATATATCCATTTTAGGTTGCCCAAATTACTATGAAGCCTGTAATTAAAATCCGAATGTTTTTGCAGGATGGTTCTCTCATTTTCAAACCAAAGGACGTAATGGTAGTTCGTTTTCTTGTCTTTCTGGATGGTGACGAGGTCAGTGGATACCCTGTCTTTTTTGAAGGATTCCAGGCAAATTTCTCCATTCCGATCGGCTCCGAGATTGGCTGCGATGGCGGACTTGAGTCCCAAACGGCTGGCCGAGACCGAGGCATTGCCGGCGTTGGCTACGGCCGGCACTTCGGTGACGGATTCATAAGGAATTTTTGCCCCGAAAGCCATGCATATTTCACAGTTTTCCTTATTAACATCGCAATGCACGCTCGCATCTTTGAGGCGAATAAAGGCATCGATGGCAATTTCCCCAATGGCGACGAGATCGTAATTATTTTTCATCCCGTACGAAATTTATTAAACTAGTAAATTGACCTATCCCTTACACGAAACTTTGTTAGTAAGATTTCGTACGGGATTCATGGTAAAATTATAACATATGCTTGAGATAAATGAAATAATGTACGATCTCAAAACCGGTAGCGACGAGGACCGGGAATGGGTGGAAATCTATAACGATAGCGATGTTCCTATGGACTTGTCTTCTTTTCGATTTTTTGAGGCGGATACTAGCCATAAAATTAAATTAGTTCAAGGCGATGCAAATGTGCCAGCGAAAGGTTATGCGATTATCGCCGCGAATTCTGTAAAATTCAAAACCGACTGGCCGAACTTTACGGGTATTGTTTTTGATTCTAGTTTTTCCTTAAGCAATGACGGGGAAGCGCTGATGTTGAAAGATAAAAATTTAAATATTATCGATCAGTATGCTTATTGGTCTGCTTTCGGCGGCGCGGGGGATGGCAAATCTTTGCAAAAAATAACCCAAACAGGTAATACAGTTTGGGTTGCGGCGAGACCTACTCCTGGTATGGAGAATAAAATAGAAAAGAAAACAGAAATCAAACCAATTGCGCCTGTAGTGAAAAGTAGATCAATTCCAGAAAAAGTTGCTGTGGTGCAGAATGAACAAAAAATTCCTGTGGAAAATTTGGCTCAAAATTTACCAGCGCAAATTGTAAAAACTAATAATTTACCAACTTTTATACTCATTTTAATTCTTCTACTTGGCATCTCCGTTCTGGTAGCTCATTTTATTCGTAAAAAAAGAGCTGTCCCGGCAGTTGGAGAAGACTTCAAAATCTTAGATGAGTAACTCGCGAAGAACCCTAAATTTTGCTATATTCTCTCTATGTCCTCGCTTAAAATCGGAATTGTGGGTTTGCCAAATGTGGGGAAGTCCACGCTTTTTAACGCGCTGACCAAGAAAAACGTGCCGGCCGAGAATTATCCTTTTTGCACCATTGATCCTTCGGTCGGGATAGTGCCGGTGCCGGATGAACGCTTGACTAAATTATCAGAAATTAGTAAGTCCCAAAAAACAATTCCGGCCGTGGTGGAGTTTGTAGATATCGCCGGATTGGTAAAGGGTGCTTCGGAGGGCGCCGGGCTCGGCAACAAATTTCTCTCGCATATCCGCGAAGTGGACGCCATCATTGAAGTGGTGCGAATTTTTGAAGACAAGGCGATGATTCATGTTCACAATAAAATTGATCCGCTGTTTGACATTGAAGTTATAAATTTTGAACTAGAGACGGCAGGGATTAAAAAGCCGACGTTGTATGTTTTAAACACTTCTGAAGCGGCGGAAAATATTAAGCGAGATTTTGTTGCTAAACTTCCTGGTCCACACATCGAAGTTGATCCGATTTTTGGCAAGGGCTTGGATAATTTGATAAAAGCGAGTTATGACTTGCTGAATTTAATTACTTTTTTCACGACAGGGGAAGATGAATCGAGAGCTTGGACGACGCTCCGGGGCGCGACCGCTCCTTTCGCCGGTCGTTCTATCCATACAGATTTTCAGCAGAAATTTATTCGGGCCGAAGTCGTATCTTGCGAACAATTGATCCAAGCCGGAAGTTTCGCGAAAGCCAGAGAAAAAGGCTGGGTGCGGACGGAGGGCAAAGAGTATGTAGCAAAGGATGGAGATGTAATTGAATTTTTGATATGAAAATTATGCCAAATCAAAACAACAGACAAATTAAAATTTTTTGTTTGAAAGATTCCAAGGACTTCAGAGATTACGAACTCCTAGACACGGGTGATGGGGAGAAACTGGAGCGATTTGGGCTCTACATTTTTGTACGGCCTTATGAAGATGCGGTTTGGAAGAAGACTTTGCCTGAAAGTGAGTGGAACAAAGCGGACGGAAAATTTTGGAGTTCAAAACAGGGAGCCAAGGCTGGCTGGAAAATGAAAAATGAGCAAGGGGAGTCCTTGCTCAAAAAATGGGAGATGGAATATAAAGGCATTAAATTTCTGGCAAGGCCCACATCTTTCCGTCATTTAGGTTTTTTTCCGGAGCATGCGGTGCACTGGGATTTTATCGAGGAAAGAATAAAATCTGCGGAAGTCGGACTTCCGCAGAAAGTTAAGTTTTTAAATTTATTTGGCTACACCGGCGTGGCGAGCCTGTTTGCCCTGCGAGCTGGTGCAGAAGTAACGCACTTGGATGCTTCGAAACAAGTCCTCAACTGGGCGAAAGAAAACCAAAAGTTGTCGGATCTGCAAAATTTGCCTATGCGAGTGATTGAAGACGATGCTATCAAATTTCTGGAGCGAGAAGCGAAGAGGGGAAATAAATATGACGTTATAATTATGGACCCGCCGAAGTTTGGCCGCGGACCGAAAGGGGAAGTTTGGAAAATTGAAGAAATGTTACCGAAGCTTTTGTCGGCGGTGCACCAAGTTTTGAGCGATCAACCCCTTTTTGTTATTCTCACTTCTTATGCCGATGATTCTTCTTCGCTCACTACCGGGTATGCGCTAGAAGAAATGATGAAAGATTTCGGAGGCCATGTCGAAGCGGGCGAACTGTGTATTTTAGAAAAATCCAATGGTAGAGTTATACCGCTTGCGAATACGGCGGTTTGGAGTATCATATAACTATGAAAGAATTTATAAAGAAAAATTTTGCTATTTTGCTGGCTTTTATATTACCAATTTTGTTGATTGTAATTGTAGCTTTGAGCAGTTATCTGCCGTCGCTTTTCCTTTCTACGAATTATAACTTTGTCTATACCTCGTGCACCGATGGTAGAAGTTCCTACCCATATTATTGCGAAAATTATCTCCAAAAACGCTATTCAGTCGTAGACAATAAATTGGTTGTAAATCCTGTTGACTTGACTCAAGATTCTAATAAAGACGGGGTTGTTGATTTTAAACAAAACTACACTGCTCGTATTTTTTTACATGATACCAAAAAGAACGAAAGCCGAGAAATTACCCTGGCCGAAGCGCAAATGCTTACTCTCAACAATCTTTTGACCTCGCCTGATGGAGTTACCGTTTCCAGTAATTATAGTTATAACGGGGGAGACTTCTTTCCATTCAGTGGTGGGCGTTCATCGTATGGTTACTATCTGACCCAAGGGAAAAGTAAAAGCAAAATAAATCTTATCAATAGTACCGATCAGTATTATTATCAAAATAATTTTCAATTTATCGGCTGGGTATTGCCCGGCAGGAATTAATCTATGAACAAAGAAGAATTGCTTCAAGAACTTGAGAAAGGCATAAACGCAGGTGAAATAAGCCGTGAAGAGTTGATTAGTAGATTGAGTCTTACACCGAGCGCTGGAAGAGAGATAAGCGCAACTCCGAAAGATTCCACGCATTTTTCCATGACCAAAATGTTATATGTTTTAGGCGCAGCTATCGTGGTCATTGGAATTATTATTTTTGTTTATCAAGTCTGGGATGATCTGGGGTCCTTGGGGCGCATATCGGTCACTCTGGGCTTAGGTTTACTGTTTACAGTTATTGGATCAGTTTTGCTAAAATCCAAACCGGAAAATCAAACTATTGGTTCCGTATTTCACGCAATAGGAGGCCTGCTTGTTCCTGGAGGGGCAGTAGTTGCCCTCTCCGAACTCAATGTGGACATGGTTTCCGTATGGCCAATTGCAATTACCTTTGGAGCTATTTTTGTATTTTATTTACTGTTAAATTTTGCTCATAGAAGTTCAGTTTTAACTTTTTTTGCCATAGCGAATGGCACCGCTTTTATTTATCTCCTAGTCGAAGCGATGATCGATGGTCCGTTTTATAGACATGAAGATTTGTACGCGTATCTCACTATGGTTGTAGGAGCTAGTTATCTTTTATTGGCGCACGCTTTTCGCGGCGGCTGGAATAACAAACTTGTCGGGATTCTTTATTTCTTCGGCAGTGCTGGTTTCCTGGGCGCGGCATTCTCTCGAGTATTTGATTCTGTTCCTTGGCAAATGGTTTACTTTCTGCTTGTCATCGGAGGTCTGTTTTTGTCAGCATATACAAAAAGTCGGGCCATATTAGTAGTCAGCACTTGTTTTCTGCTGGCGCATGTTTCTTATATTACCGGTGAATATTTTGCAGATTCAGTAGGCTGGCCGGTTGCACTTGTTATTCTCGGTTTTATCTTTATCGGACTTGGATATGTTTCAATAAATATCAATAAAAAATATATTGCTAAATAAGTTGTATGCGTGAATATGACCACAAAAAGATAGAAAAAAAATGGCAGGAAATTTGGGAAAAAAAAGGAATTTATCATGCCAAAGATTTGTCTTCGAAACCGAAGTATTATAGTCTAATTGAATTTCCATATCCTTCGGGTGATGGGTTGCATGTCGGGCATCCGCGGCCCTATATCGGGATGGATGTTATTTCCCGAACAAGAAGGTTGCAGGGATTCAATGTCTTATATCCGATCGGCTGGGATGCGTTTGGACTTCCGACCGAGAACTACGCGATCAAGACAGGCCTGGATCCGAGAGTTGTCACCAAGAAAAATAGCGATACATTCCGGAGGCAAATAAAATCTCTAGGTATCTCTTTTGATTGGTCGCGAGAAATCAACACCACTGACCCAAAATATTACAAATGGACGCAGTGGATATTTTTGCAATTTTTGAAAAAAGGTTTAGCGTATAAGGCTAAAATGACGATCAATTGGTGCCCGAAGGATAAAATTGGACTGGCCAACGAAGAAGTGGTAAATGGCTGCTGCGAACGTTGTGGGACGGTTGTCGAGCAAAGAGAAAAAGAACAATGGATGCTGGCTATTACCAAATACGCTGACAGACTTTACAAAGATTTGGATGAGGTAGATTATTTACCGCAGATCAAACTCGGACAGAGGAATTGGATATGGCGGAGCGAGGGAGCGGAAATTCAGTTCAAAATAATACACCCATCCCCAACCCTTCCCCAAGAGAAGGGGGAAATACCTGGATACCATACGACAGACCCAAAAAATTTCAGATTACTTCAAGAAAAAGCTGTTGAAATGCGAGAAAATCCAACAGAAGCTGAAAGAAAATTATGGCAAGAACTAAAAGGTAATAAAAATAATTTTCATTTTCGTCAACAACACATTATTAACAAATTCATTGTTGATTTTGTTTGTCTTTCAAAAAATTTAATCATTGAGATTGACGGGGATATGCATGATTTACAAAAAGAAAAAGATGCAGAGAGAAGTGATATTTTTAAAATCCTCGGTTTTGAAGTTATTAGATTTAGAAATGAAGAAGTTTTAGAAAATATAGATAGTGTTGTTAAACGAATTATTAAAAAACTAGATAGCTTGAACGAAGCTAAAGTCCTTCCCCTTGGGGAGGATTTAGGAGGGGTTTTTGATTCCACCCACCCCCTAACCCCCTCCCAAAGGGAGGGGGAATTTGATGGAAATATTACTGTTTTCACTACTCGACCGGACACGATTTTTGGCGCGACTTACTTGGTGCTTTCTCCAGAGCATTCTTTGGTAGAGAAAATCACAACTTCCGAACAAATGAGTTACGTAATTAATTACGTAACTAAATCAAAAAATAAAAATAAGCAAGAGCGAGTTAATTTAGAAAAAGAAAAGACAGGAGTTTTTACCGGAGCTTATGCTATAAATCCCTCAAACAAAGAAAAAATTCCTGTCTGGATAGCTGATTACGTTCTCTCGACCTATGGCACCAGAGCCATTATGGGCGTACCCGCGCACGATGAGCGGGATTTTGAGTTTGCGAAGAAATATAAATTGCCGATAAAACAAGTTATTACTGGTGCAGATTTGTTGGAGGGAGAATCAAAAGATTTCTACGAAGGAGGGGGTGTTTTGAGTAATTCTGGCAAATTTGATGGCATGGATTCCGAAAAAGCAAAGAAAGAAATCATAAAATTTATAGGGGGAAAAGAAAAAGTCACTTTCAAGCTCCGCGACTGGGTTTTTTCGAGACAGCGTTACTGGGGCGAGCCGATTCCGGTTATACATTGTGAGAAATGCGGAATGGTGCCAGTGCCGGAGAAAGATTTGCCAGTCGAATTGCCTAAAGTAAAAAATTATCAGCCGACGGATAGCGGAGAATCGCCTCTGGTAAATATTACCAAATGGGTCAATGTCAAATGTCCGATTTGTGGCGGAAAAGCAAAAAGGGAAACAGATACGATGCCAAACTGGGCGGGAAGTTCTTGGTATTATCTTCGGTATGCGGATCCAAAAAATAAAAAAGAATTTGCAGGTAAAAAAAATTTGAAATATTGGCTAACACCTCCCCCTAGCCCCCTCCAAAGGAAGGGGAAATCCAAAGTTCTCCCCTTTGGGGAGGATATAGGAGGGGTGGATTGGTACAACGGCGGAAATGAGCATACCACTCTACACCTTTTGTATTCTCGTTTTTGGCACAAATTTTTGTATGATTTAAAACTAGTGCCGACAAATGAGCCCTATATGAAGCGCACTTCGCATGGCATGATCCTGGGCGAGGGGGGAGTCAAAATGTCAAAATCGCTTGGAAATGTTATCAATCCAGACGACATCGTCAAAACCTACGGCGCAGACACTTTACGTATTTATGAAATGTTTATGGGACCGTTTGACCAGTCGGTTGTGTGGTCTACTGAAAGCATTATCGGGGCGCGAAGATTTATTGAAAAAGTTTGGCGGATAGGCAACAAAGTTAACCTACCCCCTACCCCCTTCCCAAGGAAGGGGGGAAGAATTACTAAAGTCCTTCCCTTGGGGGAGGATTTAGGAGAGGTTAAAAAATTATTGCATAAGACCATCAAAAAAGTTTCCGAAGATATCGAAGCTATGCGTTTCAATACTGCAGTGTCCACTTTGATGATCCTGGCAAATGAAATGGATCGAAGCGAAGTTAGTTTGGCTGATTACAAAAAATTCTTACAACTGCTCGCTCCCTTCGCGCCGCATATCACCGAAGAATTGTGGAGTTTGATCACCTCACCCCAGCTCTCCCCAAAGGGAAGGGAGAAATTAAAGTCTCCCCCTTTGGGGGAGGTTGGAGGGGGTAGTATTCATCTTTCCACTTGGCCGAAGTGGGACGCGAACTTGATCAAAGATGAAGAAGTCAAAATAGCAGTCCAGTTGAACGGCAAAGTCCGGGCGGAAATTTTGGCGCAGGCAGATGCCACCGAAGAGGATATAAAAAAGAAAGCTTTTCTAAATGAGTCAGTTGCAAAATATATAGCGGGGAAAGAGATTAGAAAGGTGATCTACATAAAAAACAGACTTATGAATATCGTGGTTTAGATATTAATTTATTGCAAGGGGGTTATCCACACTTTTATTGTTTTTCCTTTGATATTCTTGTGATATAATATACAAGTCCTAATTAAAAAAATGAAGCCTAAAAAATATTTTTTGACACTTCTAAAAAGATTCCTACTCTTAAGGTCCTTGGGGGTGTTTTTTGCTTTGGTTATTTTTGTTTTTATGGCGGTTTTTCCGAGGACCACTCTCGCCTGGAATCCTTATGAAAGTTATCTGTCTTGGTTCGATGATTACCGAAATTATATTTCCGATTCGGCTGCAAAGATACCGGAAAATATATCGCGGGTATCCAAAAAAATAGTAAGGATCTTGCCTGAGATAAAAAATATAAAAACAGATATAAAAATGACGGCCAATGTCGCTGGAGAGAATATCTCCGCCAATGCTTCCTCTTTCTTCTCTCTCTTTTCCAACTATTATAATAAATACACTTCCGAACTCGCTTACCTTTTTTACACGCCGAAAACTGTGGCAGTAATTCCTTCCCCCCTTAATAAGGGGGGAACTGAAGGGGGGTCTATTTCAATTCAACCCCCTCTTTCCCCCTTGTCAGGGGGATCGCCTACCTCCTCCACACCTCCCCCAAAGGGGGAGGCTCCGAATTCCACCCTCTCCTTGGGAGAGGGCCGGGGTGAGGTTGGTCCCCGCGGTCTTACCGGTCCCCAGGGTCCTCAAGGAATACCCGGACCCGTCGGTCCCCGAGGCCCGGCGGGAAGCAGTAGTAATTTAGATTCTTCCCAATTTGTTCCGCGAACCTTGTATGACAATCAAGTTGATAGAATCTTGGACTCCATCGAAAACGGAGTAAGTGGTCTCTCCAGCGCTCTGGCTGAAGCCGTGAGTACGGAAGCATTTACTGTCTCGGGTAATGCCACGGTGGGAGGGACGCTTGCAGTCGCGGGCATTGGAAGCTTTACTCACGTGCCGACTTTAGTCCATGCTTTTACCACCTGGCCATCAGGCACTTCCAATGTTTCCGATTCTACTCTCTACATCAATCCAGCTTCCGCCGCTCTCAATACCAACCTTCTCGGACTCGCTGTCGGAGGGGATGTGAAATTTTTGGTGGATGCCGAGGGAGATATTTACGGCAACAATTTAATTTTGACCGGATCAACTACGACCGAAGCGACTACAGTGGACAGCTTGACTGTCCTAGGCGCTTTTTCTCAAACCGACGCCAATACTTTCTCAACTGGCACTGGAGCAGTTTCTCTAAACGGCACGGTCACAATGCCCACCCCATTCACTCTTGGCGCTACTTCGGTTACGACAACGGGTACGCAGTTAAATTATCTAAATGCCGCCACGGGGACTACTGGAACGACTTCTACAAATCTTGTGTTTTCCACGAGTCCGACTTTGGTGACTCCAGTCTTAGGAGTCGCGACAGCCACCAGCATTGCGATCGGGGTAAACACTTTGGACACCAACGAATGGGCTTTCTTAGATGGACAGAACCAGGCAGTGGCCACCACTTCTTCCCCGACATTTGCCGGATTAGCTTTAGGAAGCGGCAGTTTGACGATGACAGGAAATGTAGGCGCCACCGGAGCCAGAGTGACCAAAGGCTGGTTCACGGACATTGAATTCAGCAACATGCCTACCGTTGGAGACACTTCTCTTTCTTCCACTTTCGCGGGTATAGGACAAACAATGTATATCGGCACCACGGCTCACGCCTTAAACAGAGCTTCGGCGGCGGAAGGGCTGGCAGGCATTACCAGCCTGACTCCCGGGGCTGATTTTACTCTCTCTCAAAATTCAGTAAATGTTCTTACTTCGGAAAATACTGGAGCGATAGCTAATACTCTCTACTTAAAAGCAGGCAACGTCGGGATTGGGACGACGGGGCCAGGGGCGTTGTTAGGTATAAACCAAACCAGTGGAACTGCAACGCAGTTGTTGTTGTCAAACAATTCTGGGACAGCGGAAAATTATCAGCAGATTAAATTTCAATATAGTCAGTCAGATGCGACCTATGGATCTGCTATCAGGGGTCTTGTGCAAACAACTGGCGGCAATGGTGGCTCTCTTGCATTTCTAACTGACAACACAGGTGGCACATTGACTGAAAGGGTCAGAATTGATAAAAGCGGCAACGTCGGCATCGGGACGACGGTTCCTCAGTCACTTTTAGATATACAGGGTCCTACGGGTGTAGGAGCGGCGGCGGCTGGCATATTAACTCTTGCCACCAAGGAGCTTACTATTGTGGATGACGACCAATTAGGTAGAATAAATTTCAATGCTCCGCTGGAGTCTGATGGTGCTGATGCTATCCTCTCGGGTGCGGCAATTTGGGCTGAATCCGAAGCGACTTTTGATGCAACGACAAACAGCACGGCGCTGGTTTTTGGAACTGCCACGACTTCCGCGGCAATTGAAAGAATGAGAATAGGAAGCGACGGCAACATATTCTTCCCTGCTGAAGCGGGAGCAAACGCGAACGATTATTTATGTATTGATGTAACTGGTGGCGCCATTAGCTCAAAAGCAACCGCTTGTACAGGCAGTTCCTCATTGCGCTTCAAGAAAAATATTGAAGATCTTAATCTTGGACTCGATGCGGTGATGCGAATGCGTCCTGTGTCGTTCGATTGGAAGTTGGAATATATTAAAAATCCTAACGCTCCCCGCCAGATCGGATTCATCGCCGAAGAGATGGAGCAGATCAGCCCGTTATTCGTAACCTATGAAAATGGGCAAGTAGAAGGAGTGGAATATATGAAACTTACATCAGTTATGGCTAAAGCAATCCAAGAATTGGATCTAAAGATAAACGACATTCAAACTCTTCCTGCCGAAGGATCTTTCTGGGGCAACTTGTCTACCAAAGTCTCGGCTTGGTTTGCGGATGTAGAGAATGGAATCGGGGATTTCTTTGCCAATCGAGTGCATACCAAGGAGATTTGCGTCGCCAAAGCTGACGGTACAGAATTCTGCGCGGACGGAGATAAACTGGAGGCGATGGTGGGCGGCAATGGCAATCCCCCCCTCCTTGATCAAGGAGGGGGCGGGGGAGATAACCCAGCGCCGGAGCCAGAAGTAACACCAGAGCCAGATCCAGAATCAACGCCCAAACTGGATCCAGAACCTCAGCCAAAGGCTGATCAACCTCCGGCTGAAGATCCGGATCCAGTTCCTAATCCCGAGCCGACACCAACGTCTGAGCCGACACCAAACCCGGCGCCAGAACCACAGGCAGATTCACCCTCTCCTTTATAAGGAGAGGGTTGGGGTGAGGTGAATTAAAATAAAACAAAACTTGTATTAGTGTCAAATAATGTTGTACAATTTTACTTGTTTTCATATCACATATAGCCAGCCAGAGGCCATTTTTGCCACACAGTCGTGATATTTCGCCACGCGGTAACCGTGAGATCCGCCGTGATATGGATTTTATCAAAAAAACCTTGTATAAAAAATTAGGTTTGGTATAATCGAGAATGTATGAAAAAAGAAGTAAAAAAGAAAATGACCCTTGATGGCTTGGCTGTATTGATAGCGGGTAGTTTTAGCGGCTTTGAAGAAAGATTAACCAAGAAAATTGACGGTGTTGAAAGTCGACTCGGAGGTGTTGAAAGTCGACTCGGAGGTGTTGAAAGTCGACTCGGAGGTGTTGAAAGTCGACTCGGAGGTGTTGAAAAAGAACTCGAGGGTGTCAAAAACCGGCTTGAAGGCACGAATAAAAGACTAGATGATTTGGCGGAAACCAAAGCTTCTAAAATTACATACAAAGAAATTGAAAATCGAGTAGGTTTTATAGAGAAAAAACTTGAAATAAAATAATACGAAGTTTTGGTTCATATGAACCAGCAAAATACAAAAAAAGAATACCCCATTTTAGGTCGTCCCAGTGCCGAAGTTGCCGGAGCTTTCAGCGCTGACAAGGTCCCTGTTGTCCGCGTCGAACAGAACATCAAAATGTCCTGCCCCTTCTGCCAAAGCGCGGAGTTTGTCCGCCGCGGCACACGAAAGAAAAAACATGAGGTGGTGCAGTTGTATAAATGCGGAAATAAAGATTGCCAAAAAACTTTTACGGACAGCTCGGTCAAGGGCCGTCGCTACCCTCTCAAAGTCATCATTGATGCCGTGAGCTACTACAACCTCGGCTTTACTCGCGAAAAAGTCTGCGGTATCATAGCCCAACTGCATAAGAAAGTTCGCCCCGAGCCGGAAACCATTTCCCGCTGGGCGGAAGAATACGCTCACTTGTGCGCTTACCATAAGATGCGCTCTTATGGACTCCAGATATACGGTCCAATGGAGGTGCTCGAAGTTGTAACCATGGCCCATCATCAGCTTTATCGCTACCGCTATCACAAGGCTAAGATTCTTTTGATGCTTCAGGATTACAAAAACCGCAATTTTTATCCGCTCAAAGAATATCTGGACGCCATTGCCACCGAAACCCCGCACCAGCTTTTTAATTCTGGCGAACGCATCAGTGATGTGCGGAGCATGTTTTCGACCGCAGACATGGTGGTTACGGCCAAAACGAATTACGCCAATCGGCTAGCTGAATTTGCCTTGAAAGGCGTTTCGAAAAACAAAAACCGGCATGAAGGGGTTCAAAAATTTATGATTGCGAACGATAGTGTGACGGTGGCGACCGAAGTGCCTGTCTACATCAGAAGAGAAGATATTGAGTATATGCAGAATGCACTTCACTTTCAAATAATAGGAGAGGATGGGATAAGTTTTCGTAGGCATGGTAAAAGAGAAGAAAAAAATTCGGCAAAAGAAAAAGGCGCAAAGCGCAAGACAATTTCGGCACCGGAATTTCAAATTCCTTCTTTGCTCACAGGGCATGTAGATTTTGTACAAATAAGAAATGGGTGTATACATTTATTAGATTATAAGCCCCATGCAAAAAAAGAAAAGCCGATAGAACAATTGACCTGGTACGCTCTTGCGCTCTCGCGCCTGACAGGGTTAAGATTATACGAGTTCAAATGCGCCTGGTTCGACGAGACGGATTATTTTGAATTTTATCCCTTGCATGTAGTCAAGAAGATCCAAAGCAAAAAGAAAAGAAATGTGAGATTCTTGACTGGAGTCAAAGCGGAAATTCCAAGGGAAGATGTTATTAAAATAATAAATCGCCGATAGGAAATGGGATATAAAGATTATAAAAGGGGAAATTATGGGAGTGCCGCAGGCGCAGGGCAAACTCGGCACTGGGGCGGCAAGTTCGGCAGCGGGACGTTTACCCCCAAGAAACCGGTTAGAAGTTTTAGAGATTTAGAGGTTTATCAAAAAACTCTCGAGTGTTCTGTGTTGATCGATAAAGACATTCTTCCGGCTTTAGAAAAAGTCAAAGACAGTCGAATCGAGGAATTATCCAAAAACGCCATGGCTATTCCGCTTTATATTAGCGAAGGTCATTCCCTCCGTTTTGCGGATTTCGGACTCGCCCTTGGATATATCGAAAAAGCTCTTTCCGGCTGTAATCGGATGTCGGTGTATCTCGATCATATCAAAGGAACTTATGGGGACAAAGTAAAAGTAGATCTAATCGAAGACCTGATCAACCGCTACACCGTGGTCCGTGGCAAAATTTTCCGGCTGGAGCAGTCCTGGAAGAAATTTATGAATCAAGACAAAGAAAATAAAAAATAGAGTTATTAACATCTCTTTCTAATTTGCTTTTTTAAATAAAACCATAGTATAATCATTTTATGAAAACCAATATATTCGATCGACTTTCTTTCTTATCATTGTTTTTCGTTGTGGTATTGTTGCCGCTTTTCTTTCTGCCTTTTGCCAATATTCCGGTGGAAACTTCAAAAGGATTGCTTTTGGTGGCAGGGCTCGCTTTGTGCATCGTTTTTTGGACAATATCCAGATTGATTGACGGTAAAATAGTTTTTCCTAAATCTTGGCTGCTCCTCGCGGGGTTCGGCATAGTTTTAGTTTTTTTTATTTCCGCTTTGTTTGCCGGAGTCTCTCAAGTGTCTTTGTTCGGCACAATGCTTGATGTGGGCTCTTTCTGGTTTATTTTTTCCGCTTTCATCTTGATGCTGATGTCGGCCGTCATATTTCAAACAGGACAACGCGCCAAGATAGTTTTACTGGGGACGATATTGTCTTCAACTATTGTTTTAATTTTTCAAAGCACGCATTTATTTTTTCCGGAGGTTACAACCCTTGGAGTTTTGGCGAGTGTTACCGAAAATCTCATCGGATCCTGGAATGCGCTCGGCTTGTTCGCTGGTTTTTCCGGATTGTTGTTTCTTCTAGTGATTGAATTTTTTCCCATTTCTGTCGCCGCAAAAATAATTCTCTCAATTTTTATTATGCTTTCCATATTATTGGCGGCCGCGGTGAATTTCCCTTTAGTCTGGATACTTCTCGGAGTTTCCAGTTTGATTATTTTTATTTACAAAATTTCTCTAATTTTACAAAGAAGAAGGGAAGAGGGGGTAAGACCGTTAGCCGATAGATTGGAAGAAGGCGGAGAGAAAAAGCATTTCCCCTTTGTGACTTTTGTCGTGGCCATCTTGTCACTGCTTTTCTTTATGTCCGCTGGTTTTATTGGAGACTTTATTCCAAGCCGCCTCTCGATAGCTAATACTGAAGTGAGTCCTTCTCTCAAAGCGACTATGTCTGTCACTAAAGGCGTGCTGGCCGAGAATCCTGTTTTGGGTCTCGGTCCAAACAGGTTTGCGGAAGCCTGGTCTATGTATCGGCCGGTGGTTATAAACAATACTCAATTTTGGAATGTTTCTTTTGCCTCCGGCTCGGGATTGTTACCCACTCTCGCCGCAACGTCTGGAGGTCTGGGCATTCTCGCTTTCCTTGTTTTCTTCATTTTATTTTTGATTATCGGCGCAAAATCCCTATTCTATAATATAACCCAAGGAGTAAATTTTGAAATGATCGTATTTTTCGTATTATCCCTTTACTTATTCATTGCTTCTTTCTTCTATTTTACCGGAGCGGTTATATTCTTGCTGTCCTTCGCTTTTACCGGAGTCTTTATCGGCCTGGCAGCCGTGAATAGCGGCCATGAAGTATCAATATCGTTTTTAAATGACCACCGAAAAAGTTTTTTCTCGATAGTTGTCCTGATTATTTTAGTGATTTTTTCGACGGCGGCTTCATTTAAATACATTGAGCGCCTGGTTTCAATCCGGTACTTTTTCAAATCCTTGGCGGCGCCCTCTATTGAGGATGCCGAGTTCGCTATTGGCAAAGCTTTGGCGCTGTATCGAAATGATTTATACTTGCGAACTTATGCGCAAATTTACCTCCTAAAATTTAATTCTTTGGCCAACCAAGGTAAAGCGAATCTGTCAGATGAAGACAAAGCCCTGTTGCAGGCGAGTTTGGACCAGGTGATAAGAGGAGCCCAAACTGCCATAGCCTACGATCCGAAAAATTATTTTAATTTCCAAACACTGGGTTCGATATATGAGACTCTGGCCGCTTCGGGAATAAAGGATGCTTACGGCAAAGCGCTGGAAGCTTACCAAACAGCATCCACTCTCAATTCTAATAACCCGGGTCTCAAGCTCGCTCTCGCAGGCGTTTCCAACGCGCTTGGAAATGTCAAAGAAGCAAAAGATTATGCCGCCGCCTCTCTTGATCTCAAACCAGACTATATTGAAGCCCTGATTTTTCTCTCGCAAATAGCTAAAAATGAAGGAAATAATGCAGTTGCGCTCTCTTACGCTACAAAGGCTCTCTCTATAGCTCCGGCAAATTCGGAACTGATAAAATATGTTGATTCCCTAAAAAATCCTCCTAATATAACGACGCCGCAGACCCCAGCGGGAACTACCAAAAAGCCATAGAAATACGGGATGGAGAAGATAATAAAAATTCTTACTAAAGAATCCGCAAACATAAATCAAGCCGCTCTTCTTTTGGGTTCTTTTACTTTTCTCTCTCAAATTTTAGCTCTTTTCCGAGACCGTTCTTACGCGCATTTTATTGGCCCTTCACCAACGCTTGACGTTTATTATGTGGCTTTTCGAATTCCAGACCTTATCTTTATCTGTATCGCCTCGCTCGCGGGGGCTACGGTCTTGATTCCGTTTATCGCAGCCAAAATGCCTGCCCGCCAATCTCAAGGCGGGAAAGATGGAAAAGCGACCGATGAAGCGCGAAAATATTTAAATAATATTTTCACAGTTTTTTTTGCCGGGATGGTAGTTATTTCTCTGGTGGCTTTTTTTCTGATGCCTCTCTTGGTGTCTTTCATTGCTCCCGGCTTTACTCCAGTCATGCAAGCGAAGCTGATAATTATCTCGCGTATTATGCTGCTTTCTCCCATCTTGCTTGGGCTTTCTAATCTCCTTGGAACCGTCACCCAGCTTTTTCGGAAATTTTTTATTTACGCTTTAAGCCCAATTTTTTACAATATTGGAATTATCATCGGGGTTATTTTTTTGTATCCGATTTTTGGAATTTATGGGCTGGCGATAGGAGTTGTCTTGGGCGCTTTTATGCATTTTGCAATCCAAGCCCTAGCCGTGAGCGGCTCTGGATTCACTCCGAAAATTTCCGGCTCGGTTAATTTTAGCGAGATAAAAAAAGTAGTCACTGTTTCATTCCCGCGGACGCTCGGCCTTGCTTTTAACAACCTTGCCCTCATTTCTATCATTGCGCTCGCGTCATTCTTGAAGGATGGGTCTATTTCCGTATTTAATTTTGCTTTCAATCTGCAGTCCGTGCCGCTCAACATCATCGGTATTTCCTATGCGGTGGCGGCTTTTCCGACTTTGGCAAAATCCGTTTCTCTCGGTCGGATGGATGAATTCACAAATCACCTCAAGTCTGCCGCCCGAGCGATCGTCTTTTGGTCCCTGCCGGTAATTTTTCTTTTTATTGTAGTCCGAGCGCAGATTGTCCGCGTAATTCTCGGATCTGGATCTTTTTCTTGGGAAAATACTCGTTTGGTAGCGGCCGCTCTAGCGGTTTTCTCCATCTCAATTTTGGCGCAAGGGATGATCACTTTTTTGTCTCGAGCTTATTATGCGCATGGCAATACCCGGCGCCCTTTGATAATTAATTTTTTCTGCTCTATCTTGATTATAATTTTAGCTTACCTATTTATTTATTTTTTTGAGAATATTCCGCTGTGGCGATATTTTATAGAATCGGTCCTTAAAGTGGAAGATATTCCTGGCACCGAAATTCTGATGCTACCCTTGGCTTATTCTGTCGGTACGATTTTAAATTCCATTTTGCACTGGTATTTTGTTCGTAAAGATTTCATGCAAGGAGCTTCTTTTATTACCAAAACTTTTTTTCAAAGTTTGGGCGCGTCTTTTTTTCTCGGACTTGTAGCCTACATTTGCTTGAATATTCTTTCACCGATTTTCGGTACGACTACTTTTTTAGGAGTATTTTTCCAAGGGTTTATTTCCGGAATGGCAGGCATCGCGACAGCTATTTTTGTCCTGTATCTCCTTAAAAATGAACAGTTGCGGGAGATTACTAAAGCTCTCAAAACCAAATTCTGGCGAGTAAAAGTCATCGCTCCGTCCCAAGAAGGGCTTTGAAATGTCAAAGACCGTCTTTCGGCTTTACCTCTTTAAATATTTAATTTTCTTGCGTTAGGTCTTGTCTAACGCAGAAAGTTTTAGCGCGGAAGTTGCGGAAGCCTTGCTTCCGCAAAATGAATTATTTATAATATCTATATGTCAATGCGCAAGGTGCCGCTAGTTAGTGGTGAATACTATCATA
>MFVS01000026.1 GCA_001786195.1 Candidatus Nomurabacteria bacterium RIFCSPLOWO2_12_FULL_40_42 | reverse complement strand
CCCCACAAAATCCTGATTCTGCAAGGATTCGCCACGCGGAGTGTGGAAAATCTTGGCGGGGTTTGGGTTTGGCGGGAATTCAGCCCAATCATTTGTAAACAGAGTCTAAAGCTCTGTAAACAGAATCCGAGCGTACGATTTAGTTTCAAGCCACCACGCGCTCCGCGCGTGGCACATCAGCGATTTTGGAAATAGGTTCTAACTTGGTATAGTAAAGACACTATAATTTTACAAGCAATGGCAATGGGTAGTCGCCTTTTCTTTTTTATCTAAAGGAAAGTATGTACTAAACTGGTATATATGATACTATAGCAGTATTAGTACTCAAAATTTTATGAGCGAAAACATAAAAAATCTTGGCGCCGAATTCTTGACCAAAGCCGTGGTCATCCAAAGTGAAATTATAGACCATTTATAAAAGATGCTCTCGAAATGAATACAAATCTTGCAACACTAGAATTCATTCTAAAAAATTATAAAAACTTCAACGCCCGCTCAACCAAGGACGCGCTTATCGCCTATTGGCAACATATCGAGAAAGGCGGCAAAATGTTCTGGGCCGTGGCCGGAGCGATGTCTTCTGCCCAGCTCGGCATCACTCTCGCCCCAGCCATTCGAAGCGGACTCATTCACGGCATGTCGGTGACCGGAGCAAACTTGGAAGAATCTCTTTTTCGCCTAGTTGCCCACGATAGCTATAAAGATTTCCCAGATTATCGCTATTTTACCAAAGGGGACGACACAAGTATTTTAGAAGAAGGCATGCGCCGGGTAACGGATACAAGTATCCCCGAAGATGAAGCCTTTCGCGCCGTGGAAAGCCTGATCGTACCAGTCTGGCAGAAAGCCACAGAAGAGAAAACCCGTAAGTTCTGGCATGAATATTTTTACGACTTGATTCAAACAATTGATAAAAAAAAACACGAGGGTCGGGCATCCGAATGCTGGCTCTTGGCAGCTGCAGAAAATAATATTCCGATGGTAGTGCCAGGGTATGAAGACTCTACCTTTGGCAATATTTTTGCTTCGCATGTGAAACTTGGGCGTACCTCCGCCAATATCGCAAAGTCCGGCATAGAATACATGGGGGCATTTTACAATCAATACCAAAAACTGGCAGCGGGCCAAGGAGTCGGCTTTTTTCAAATAGGCGGAGGTATCGCCGGCGACTTTCCGATTTGCGTAGTGCCGTCACTCAAATATGATATGAAAATAAAAAAAGTAAAACCTTGGGCGTATTTTTGCCAGATTTCTGATTCGACGACTTCCTATGGCTCATATTCAGGAGCAACCCCGAACGAAAAAATAACTTGGGATAAATTGACTAAGGACACTCCAATGTTCGTCATTGAATCCGACGCCACCATCGTCGCCCCGCTTATCTTGACTGCCCTCCTCGAATGCAAGGCAAACCCAAAAGAAGCAAATAAATTGATTGAGAAATATACCGCTTAATAACGATAAAATAGAATTATGAAAGTTATAACTATTGGACTTGTCCAAACAAAAGTTTCCGATATTCCTGCTCTAAATGTTAAAAAAACTATTAAATTTATAAAGCAGGCTGTAAAAAAAGGCGCCCGAATTATTTGCTTACAAGAACTTTTTCAGACACCCTATTTTCCCCAAAGGACTGGCGAAATAAAATCTAAATATGCCGAATTTATTCCCGGAACCACTACAGAAATTATGAAAAATTTGGCGAAAAAATTAAGTGTAGTGATTGTTGTGCCGATCTTTGAACGTACAAATGAAGGCAAATATTTCAACACTGTTGTAGTTTTTGGTCATAATGGAAAAATACTGGGTAAGTATCGCAAAATACATATTCCCAATGACCCGGGCTTTTACGAAAAAGAATATTTCGAGCAGGGTGACTTGGGTTATAAAATTTTCAAGACTAAGTTTGGAAACTTTGCTGTGCTTATTTGCTATGACCAATGGTTCCCCGAAGCGGCTCGTATGGCTAGACTCGCTGGCGCAGAAATAATTTTTTACCCTACGGCTATCGGCAACATTATCGGCTACAAGGAGCAAAGCGATTGGCACAATGCTTGGGAGACATCTATGCGCGGACACGCCATAGCCAATAGTTTGTATGTAGCGGCAATAAACCGCGTTGGAGCAGAAGGAAAAGAAAAATTTTTTGGCCAGTCTTTTGTCGCTGACCCTTTTGGGAAAATTTTGAAACGAGCGAGCAAGAACAAAGAAGAAATATTGGTGCAAAAATTGGATCTTTCTCGAAACAAATTCTTTAGCGAGGGCTGGGGATTTTTGCGCAACCGCCGTCCGGATACCTATAAAAATCTGATTTCTAATAAATTTATTAAAAAATCCAAAAAGTTGCCAAGAGTTTCCCACTACCAAGATGAAAAAAAAGCGCTCTCTTAATTTTCTAATGCCCGCCGAATGGGAAAAGCATGAAGCAGTGTGGCTGGCGTGGCCACATGATAAAATAAGCTTTCCTCCCACCCGCCTTACTCGCGTGGAAGAAAGATATGTGGAAATCATTAAAGCTCTCTCCGAGAGTGAGCTAGTTAACCTTTTAGTATTGAATGAAAAAATGAGAACCAGGGTGTCTGAAATGCTGAAAAAAAGAGGTTTAGACATTTCTAAAATAATTTTCCATATTACAGATTATGCGGACGTTTGGCTCCGGGATTATGGGCCAATGTTTGTGCTCCATTGTGAAGAAAAGAAACTCTCTTGGATTAAATGGCAGTATGATGCTTATGCTAAAAAATTCCCCATGCTTCTAAAAGACAACCAGGTTTTTTATAACCTCAAAAATAAAATTAAAGCCTCGATGCTCGAGAGTAACATGATTTTAGAAGGCGGCTCGATAGAACAAAACGGAAGTGGAACACTGTTGACTACCGAGCAATGCCTGCTCAATTCTAGCCGCAACCCGAGCCTCAGCAAAAAACAAATTGAGGGAAATTTGAAAAACTTTTTAGGTGCCACAAACATTATCTGGCTCAAACAAGGCCTGGAAAATGACCATACCGACGGCCACGTAGATGACATTGCCCGATTTGTATCCCCCGACATCATCTTCTGCGCCTATGAAGAAGATGAAAATAAAAAAAACCATCATATTTTGAAAAAAAATTTTGAAGTCTTAGAAAAAGCGTTGGATCAAAACAGTACGCCCTTTAAGCTTGTCAAACTGCAAGTTCCGCATCTGGTGTACGATGACAACAAACCCTTTGAGGCTGGGAGTATTGCCCCCGCGTCTTATACCAATTTTTACATTGGTAATACAATAGTTTTAGTTCCAACCTATAATGATAGGAACGATGAAAACGCATTGAAAATAATTCAGTCGTATTTTGCGAATCGCAAAGTGATAGGCATAGATTGTAGAGATTTAATTTATGGCGGTGGAGCAATTCATTGTATTACCCAACAGCAACCTGCATTTTACTGATATTCACACATTTACTTAACCTAATCAAGGCTCTTTTTTATTTCTTCGGCGCTTCGCCTTCGTCTTTCTTGCTCTCTTTGAATTCTGCATCTTTTACTTTCGCATTTTGCTGTTCAGGAGTTCCGCCCGGAGAAGGAGTCGCACCCGCTTTAGCCATTGCTTCTCCTATTTTGGACATTTCAGCCGAAAGCGCTTCGGTCGCTGTTTTGATGGCTTCCCCATCCTTTCCGTCTTTAACGCCTCGGAGCGCAGCGATTTTCGCATTGACGCTGTCTTTCAACTCAGAGGGAATTTTCGCTTCGTTGTCTTTAAGCGCTTTTTCAGCGGTGTAAATAATCATTTCGGCGGTATTTTTAACATCCACTACTTCTTTTTTATTTTTATCTTCCTCGGCGTGCAGTTCGGCGTCTTTCTGCATTTTTTTAATATCTTCGTCTTTCAGACCGGAGCTAGCTTCTATTTTGATCGACTGACTTTTACCAGAGGCTTTATCCTTGGCCGCCACATTTAAAATTCCATTTGCATCCACATCGAAAGAAACTTCAATCTGCGGCATCCCTCTCGGCGCTGGTGGAACTCCGTCTAAAATAAATCGGCCGAGCGATCTATTGTCAGACGCCATCGGACGCTCTCCTTGAACTATATGAATCTCAACGCTAGTTTGATTATCGGCAGCCGTAGAAAATACTTGAGATTTACTCGAAGGAATTGTGGTATTTCTTTCAATCAGTTTTGTCGCCACTCCTCCAAGCGTCTCAATGCCGAGCGAAAGAGGGATCACATCAAGTAAAAGCACATCGCGCACATCACCAGCGAGCACGCCGGCCTGCACCGCCGCGCCAAGCGCCACTACTTCATCCGGATTGATCGACATATTCGGCTCTTTACCAAAGAGATTTTTGACAGCTTGGACAATCGCCGGCATTCTGGTCTGACCACCCACCATAATAACTTCATTTATTTCATTCATCTTGAAAGGCGAAGCTTCGAGAGCCCGCTTGGTAATTTCAATCGAACGATCAATCAAGTCCTTAGTGAGAGATTCGAGCGTGGCGCGGGACATTTTCATAAGCAAGTGCTTAGGGCCGCCGGCATCAGAGGTGATAAACGGAATATTTATTTCTGCTTCCATGGTCGTCGAGAGTTCGTGCTTGGTCTTTTCGGCTGCCTCGCGCAGTCGCTGATGCGCCAGTGGATCCTTGGTCACATCCAGGCCAGATTCTTTCTTATATTCGTCGGCAATCCATCTGACTATCTTGCGGTCAATATCGCCTCCGCCCATGTGGCTGTCGCCATCAATAGACTTCACTTCGATTACATCGCCCCCGATCTCTAAAACTGACACGTCAAAAGTTCCTCCACCGAAGTCATAGACTACTATCTTTTCATTTTTCTTTTTGTCAAAACCATAAGCGAGCGCCGCAGCGGTGGGTTCGTTTATAATGCGTTTTACATCTAAACCAGCTATCGCCCCGGCATCCTTGGTCGCTTTTCTTTGCGCATCATTAAAATATGCCGGCACGGTGATGACCGCTTCAGTTATTTTTTCTCCGAGTTTCGCCTCCACATCCGTTTTTATTTTCTGCAAAATCATCGCTGAAATTTCTTCCGGTCGATAAAATTTGTCCATCATCTTTACTTTCACCCCGCCATCCTCGCCTTTTTCGATTTTAAACGGCGCGGTGGCGCGATCTTTTTGCACTTCTAGATCATCGAAACGATGCCCCATAAAGCGCTTGATTTCTGCAATTGTATTCTCTGAATTTGTAATCGCTTGCCTTCTCGCCAAAAGTCCCACAATACGGTCGCTATTTTTGGCGGTCGCCACCACTGAAGGCGTCGTGCGGTTGCCCTCGATATTTTCAATAATTTTCGGCGCACCACCTTCAATCACCGCAACCGCCGAATTGGTTGTACCCAAATCTATACCTATTATTTTTGCCATAATATTTTTAAATTAAATTTATAATTTTAATAACTAAATTGATTATATACCAACCGTTTATTTTTTGCAAGTTATTCGTGACCACGAAATACTTGTCAAAAGACAGTATATAGGATAAGATATAAACATGTCAAGTAAAAACCAAAAAATTGATTATTCTAATAAAATATTGAAGATTTTGGGAGAAAAATCGGCGGTTTCCTTGCTGGAAATTCGAAATAGCGCTTTAGGCGCCCAGATAGCGCCTAAAGCGCTATCTGGTTATGCCATCACGCGTTCTTTGAAAGGTCTCAAAGAAGCTGGACTAATAGAGCAAATACCATCTTCTCAAAACGAATACGCTCGCCTGACAAAGTTGGGGCGAAAAAAATTACATAGCTTAAAACTGGATAGCGATACCACTTTAGTAAACCCTTCTTGGGACGGATTTTGGAGAATTATTTTGCTCGACTTGCCGGAAGAGAGAAAAAGCGAACGCGAGAGCCTGCGCTACTTCTTGAAAAAAGCCGGCTTTGTCTGCCTCAAAAATTCCGCATGGATTTCTCCGTTCCCTTTTGAACATCTTTTCACCAACATCAAAAAAGATTTAGGACTTCGGGAGGAAATGATTATCATCGTAACAAAATTTGTAGACGAAGAAACAAAAAAGTTTTTATTCGAAACTTTTGGAAAATAAAATTACCTAATTTTTATGATCGATAGAGAGAGGATACCTATTTCAACCATATTTTGCTATACTGGAAGGGTGAAACAGGAAAAAACAAACCGATTGCAAGGCATTATATCTATTACCTCCAAAGGCACAGGATATGTAGCTATTGGCGAGAAAAATCAGAAAAAAGACAAGCAGGATCCGGAAGTGGACTTCAAGCATTTGAATACTGCTCTGCATGGAGACATGGTGGAAATTGTTTTACACCCAAAAGGTAAGAACAGGCAAACGGCCGAAGTTTCAAAAATAATTTCTCGCGCTAAAATGCGTTTTGCCGGAGTCTTGGAATTGGATAAAAATATATATTTCTTGAAACCGGATGACAGCAAAATGTATACCGATATTTTGATCCCGCCAGAAAATCTGCACAGCGCCAAAGTCGGGCAAAAAGTTTTTGTGGAAATAATTTCCTGGGCCGATCCGCGCAAAGCGCCAGAAGGAACGGTTATCAAAATTTTAGGCCTACCGGGAGACAATGACACCGAAATGCATTCCATCGCCATGGAAAAAGGTTTCGCCGCCGAGTTGCCGCAAAAAGTGGAAACTGAAGCCAGTGGCATAAAAAAGCGCGGCATCCAAGAAAGCGATTATGTAGGACGCAGAGATTTTAGAAAAATCCTAACTTTTACAATTGACCCCGCGGATGCCAAAGATTTTGATGATGCGATATCGTTTCAGATCCTCCCCTCCTTAGTTAAGGAGGGGGTAGGGGGTGGTAATTCAAAAGGGGAAGAACTCTACGAAATCGGCATCCACATCGCTGATGTTTCCTATTATGTAAAGCCAGGCAGCGCTCTAGACACGGAGGCACGGGAGCGCGGAACTTCGGTGTACCTGGTAGATCGAACTATATCCATGCTACCGGAGGGACTATCGAACGATTTGTGCAGCTTAGTGCCCAACCGCGACCGGCTGACGATGAGCGCTGTATTTGTCATTGACAAAAATGCCAAAGTGAAAAGCGAATGGTACGGACGCACTGTGATCCATTCGCAAAAAAGATTTATTTACGAAGAGGCTGAAGAATCCATCAAAAAAACTGGCACTCCCCTGCACAAAGAATTATTTATTTTAAATAATCTAGCCAAACTTCTCACCAAAGAAAGATTCCAAAACGGGGCTATCTCGCTCGAACAAGAAGAAGTAAAATTTGTCCTGGATGAAGCCGGAGTGCCGATCAAAGTCATCACCAAGGAGCGTGGCGATTCAAATAGATTGATCGAGGAATTTATGCTGCTAGCCAACAAAAAAGTAGCGCAAAAATTGTCTCCGGGTCTTTCTTTGTATCGCATCCATGATCTTCCAAGCCGAGAAAAAATGGAAGATCTCGCCTTCTTCTTGCACAGCTTGGGTCATAAAATATCTCTAGTCAATGGTATCATTCCGAGCTATGAAATAAACAATCTGCTGAAAAAATTAACGGGGAAAAGCGAAGAAGATACCGTGAATCGGGCAGTAATCAGATCCATGGCCAAAGCGATTTATTCCACCAAAAACATCGGGCACTATGGTTTGGCCTTCGAATATTATACGCACTTCACTTCCCCGATCCGGCGATATCCGGACATTATTGTTCATAGATTATTAAACGATTATCTGGCCAATAAAAAAGTCAAAAAAGAAAATCTGCAAGATAAACTGTTGGAATATATTAAAATCGCCCGCATTTCTTCGGAACAAGAAAAACGGGCTTCGGACGCCGAGCGAGCTTCGATTAAATACAAGCAAGTCGAATATATGTCGAGACGCACCGGAGAGAAATTTGACGGCATTATTAGCGGCATGACCGAGTGGGGCCTGTATGTGGAAGAAATCGAAACCAAATGCGAAGGACTGGTGCGAGTGCGAGATATGAGTGACGATTTTTATGTTTTTAACGAGAAGAAACTGGAATTAGTTGGACAGAAAAACCTGCCTGCCGGTAGGCAGGGGAAAAAATATCGCCTTGGGGATAAAGTTAAAATAAAAGTGAAGGGTGTTGATTTAGAACGAAAAACAATTGATTATATTTTGATATGAAGCTAAAAACAACCTTGCGGACAGTCTTTTGGGTTACCATCGCTTTAGCCATAGGCATTTTTCTAGCCTCTTTGGCGTTCTTTTCTTTAGAGAATTTTAATTTTCGAAAAATAAATCAATCACAGAATACTGTTTTGGGCATAGAGTCTTTAACCGGCGGCGGAGAAGAATTGAGCGGAATAAACCAGAGCAATAGACCAAAATATTTTTATTTAAATAGCATAAACACCGAACCAAAGGTTTCGGCCAAGGCATACTTGGTCGGAGATTTAAATACCGGCGAAGTAATCCTGTCTAAAAATCAAGATAAGAAATTTCCGATTGCTTCTGTTTCCAAACTCATGACGGCCCTGGTCACGCACCTGATTGCGCCCAAAGAAGACTTGGCCGTGGTGAGCAAGACCGCCCTCTCGACCAAGGGCACCAACGGCGAACTCTTGTTAGGAGAAAAAATAAAAACTTCGGATTTACTCTACCCGCTTCTTTTGGAGTCGAGCAACGATGCGGCAGAAGTCCTGGCTGAACATTTTACCCGCGAGAGTTTTATCCAAAAAATGAATCAGGAGGCAGAAAAGTTGAAAATGGCCGACACCTCCTTTGATGACCCGAGCGGACTTTCGATCCAGAATCAATCCACTGTCTCCGATATATTTAAACTGACCGGCTACCTGGCCAAAGAGACGCCGGAAGTACTTCAAATTACCACCAAACGCAGTTATTCCAATAAAAAGCATAGCTGGTCTAACATCAGCCAATTTTTAGGCGATGAAGGCTACCAGGGAGGCAAGTCTGGCTACACCGATCCAGCCAAGCAAACTGTCGTTTCGATTTTCAACCTGCCGCTTGGCAAGGAAGGTCTTCGCCCGATCGCGATCACTCTCCTCCAAAGCTCGGACCGCGAAAAAGATGTGGAAGGCATTTTAAAATATCTCAAGAGAAACATATATTATGGCGGAGCGACCGACGCGAATACAAATTGGATCCAAGAAAAAATCGGAGTACCAGATATTAAGGAGCCGAATTTCGTGACCTTGGTATTTGGAGGAGACATAATGCTCGACCGCGGCGTGAGATCGTCCGTCGTGAAAAATTTCAATAATGATTACTCAGCGTTGTTTGCCAAGAAAGATCTGAGTGACATATTAAAAAAGTCCGACATTGTCTTTGCCAATTTGGAGGGCACCGCCTCCGACAAAGGCGCGGATTTAAAAAATTTATATTCTTTTAGAATGGATCCGGCCGTGGTTCCCGCCCTAAAGGGAGCCGGTATAAGCATTTTATCTGTGGCCAATAATCACATCGGGGATTGGGGCCGCAATGCATATATAGATACACTTTCGCGCCTCCGAGAAAACGAAATACATTATACGGGCGGCGGCATGAATAGCGCCGAAGCTGAAACACCAGCTATCATTGAAAAATATGGAATGAAAATCGGATTCTTGGGATTCTCGGACGTAGGTCCAACAGCCATGGAAGCAGACGTGGATCAAGCGGGGCAGCTCCTGGCCAATGATCCACGTTTTGATGAAATAATCCAAAATGCTTCTAAGCAAGTGGACTATCTAGTGGTCTCTTTCCACTTTGGCGATGAATACAAGACAAAGCACAATGCAAGGCAGGAATACTTGGCACACAAGGCAGTCGATGCTGGCGCAAAACTCATAATCGGCTCGCATCCGCATGTAATCGAAGACACCGAAATTTATAAAAACAGTTTCATAGCCTACTCGCTTGGAAACTTTATCTTTGACCAATCTTGGAGCGCTCCCACCATGCAAGGCATGTTGCTAGAAGTAAAATTAAATAGAGACGGCAGTATGACAGTGAAAAAAGACACCATCCACCTAAATTCCGCTTTCCAGCCGGAGACGATAATAAAGGGTACAGAGGAGAAAATAAAGTTTCAGGAAATAAAAAATAATGCTACTCAATAAAAAATTAATCTCGCATGTTATTTGGATTTTATTAGCTTCTATCCTTGGGATAAGTATGAGCTATTTAATACTTCTCGGTGGTAAATATGCCTATGGAGCAATCTACGACACCACTACTTCACAAAATATTATAGTCAATACTCCCCTTCCTCCTCCAGAAATAAAAGAAGTTATAAAAAAGGTAAGCCAGATAAGTATCGGATTTGTTGGCGACATTATCCCCGGCATCAGCGCTCCTACTAATATTTTCTCTGATGTAAAAGCTCACACCGAGCTGCCAGATATTATGATTGGAAATTTTGAGGGAGTCGCCACCAGCAATACATATTTAAAATGTAAACAAAGTTCCAAAAATTGTTTTTCCTTCAATGGAAACAGCAACTTTCTAAATCTTCTTTCGGATGCTTCATTCGACGTTTTAAATGTTGCTAATAACCATTTTAATGATTACGGCCAAATTGGCCAAGAAGAAACTTTGAAACAAATCAAGGAAACCGGCATACAGGCAAGCGGAATTAAAGATGAAATAATCTACTTAAAGAAAAATGAAATAAAAATAGGAATAGTGGGATTTTCTACTTACTCTTACACATCCAACATGAACAATGCAGAAAAAGTGCAAGAACTGGTGAACACGGCGGATCAAAACTCTGATCTGGTCATAGTTATATTTCATGGCGGAGGAGAAGGTGTGAAATATGGGCATACACCAGATGAAACCGAATGGTATTTGGGTGAAAATCGCGGCGATGTGCGTTCTTTTGCCCACAATGCAATTGATGCCGGAGCCGATCTCGTTCTCGGCTCAGGTCCGCATGTACTTCGGGGAATCGAGTGGTACAATGATAAACTGATCGCCTATTCTCTCGGTAATTTCGCTTCCGCCAATAGGATATCGACTGCCGAGTCGCTGAAAACATCCGCCATGCTGGAAATCACGCTTGATAAAAATGGCTCCTTGGCTTCAGGCAAAATTACTTCATTTGAAATAGACGGAAATGGAATTCCGCATCCGGATTTAAATAATACTGCAATTTCTATAATAACCGACCTTTCCAAAAGCGACTTTGGAGAGCAAGAAGTTATATTGAACTCTGGTGGAGAAATTCAGATTGACTAAAACTACTTTGTAATTTTAAAACTTGCAAGAATCTGACCAAGTATAATTTCAGATTCTTCATAGGATATAACCCCCGGAACAGCCAGAACTTTGGCTCTGACTTCTGGAGAGACTACTGTAGATAACATCTGAATTTGGCTTTTGGTAACGATTAGTGTCCTATTGCCGCTGATTGGAAAATAATAATTATTAAGTCCGCAACCTTCGGCACCCATATAAGCCCATTTGCCATTCAATATCCCCTTCGAGTAATTACCATCCACATAGGGTGGATTGGCTTCTCTAGAAACAATTTTGAATGACATATTAAAATCATTTAGGGTTTTTGACAACGATGCATCTCCTTTCATGTCACAACCACCATCATAATTGTCAAAAGGAACATTATGCAAAAGATACGTCACATCAGCTGCTGAAGTTAGAGATAGTTTTTCTGGGTACTGAAAACTGTATCCATATTTTTTATCAGTGTAAGTTTTTAAATTAGAATTATTTATTTGGGTATTAACTGTTGGAGTTTGGGTATCCACTGCAGGCGTTTCTACTTTTTCTTTATTGTAAACATATATACCACCGCCTATTACTAACACCGCGATAACTCCTAAAAGTACTGGCACGATGAAACCTTGTTGATTTTTCATAATATTTTTTGTTAAATTTTTAATAATAAGCTTAAGTATTTTTACTCAAAATTTCCTCGACAGAAATTTTGAGTTTTGGTAAATCATCCTCAACTATTTTCCATAATTGTTGATCATCCACATCAAAATAATGATGAATGAGCATGTCTCGGGTTTGATAAAGATCTTTCGGTAACTAAGTCCACTTTTCTGCCAGTTTTATTTTCCAGATCAATTTCAATCCCTGCGTGATCAAAAAGGGATATGGGTTTTTTGAAATTCACCAGTATATCTACATCGCTTTCCGCTTTTTCATCTCCACGCGCAAAAGAGCCAAATAGCGCCACAAAATCAGCCCCATTTTTAATGAGAGTTTCTTTGATTATTTGGCTTGTTTTTTCTTTTTCACTCATAAGTGTATTTTATCACATTTTATGAAAAAATAGAATTTACTTCGCAATCGCGGTGGCTTCGTCGAATTTGACGGAGAGGAGCTTGGAGGCGCCATTACTGCCTATGGTGACGCCATATAACACTCCGGCTCGAGACATCGTCTCACGGTTATGGGTGACGACAACCAGCTGCGAATGCTTGGAAAGTTTTTCCAGCATATCTCCATATTTGCGCGAATTGGCTTCGTCGAGGGCGGCATCTGTCTCGTCTAAGACCAGAAATGGCGGTGGATTGACTTGCGACATGGCAAAAAGAAGCGCGATCGAGGTAAGTGATCGCTCACCGCCGGAGAGCGCTTGCAGCTCTTTGACTTTCTTATGCGGCAAGGAGACATTTATTTCTATTCCTTGTTCTGGAATTATTTCTTCGTCGTCTTCTGCTACTTCTGATTCCTGCTCGAGTTCTTCAGGAATATTTCTTTTCTTTTTATTTTCAACAACAATAGCCAAAGACCCCGTCCCCCCACCAAACATGAGCGAGAAAAATTCCTGAAACTCCACATTTATTTTTTTTATTCCTTCTTTAAATTCTATATCAATTTTTTCTTTAAGCTCGGCTACAAGCTTTTGCAGAGATTCCATACTTTTCGTCAAATCTTCCATTTCTTTCGCCAAAAACTGATCCCGCTCGGAAACTTCTTTAAATTCTTTCATCACCTCGGCGCCACTGCCCATCCCTGCATCTTCCAACTTTATTTTTAGACGCTCTATTTTTTTCTTCAACTCTTCCTGAGTTATTGCAGAAGTCGGACTTAGGCTGTCTTGCCTAAGTCCGACTTCTGCATATTCTTTGAATGACAAAATCTCTGATCCGACCAGCGCCACCCCTTCTTTAATTTCATTATGAAATGCCTCGGTTCGGCTTTTAAAATTTGTCTCTTTGATATGCACCATCTCCATTGCGGAAGATAGTTCCTGATGCCTGACTTTAAAACTAAATTTCTCCCGCTCCAAATCCCGCAGGGCTTCCATTTCTTTATTAATTGCTTGCTTGAGGGCCTCTATCTCTTGTGCCAATTCTTTCCCTTTATTTTCTAGCCCACTCACTTCCGCTAAAATACTCGTTTGTGAATTTTTCAATTCCAACAATTCTTTCTCATTATTCTCCCTGTTTTCTATTTGCTCCCGGCTTATTTCGCCCAATTCTCGCCCGCAGGTCGGACAGCGTCCCGAAATCTTGACTCTATTTTGCTTAGCCTCGATCATGCCTTCGATCCGGCCAAGCTTGCGCTCCATTTCGCTTTTTTGACCACGAATCTCATTCAGTTTTTGTTCAACTATTTTCAATTCTTCTATTTTTTTATTGCCTTTGACCGAATCACCATCTTCTGTCTCAGAAATTTTGGTACTGACACTTTTGAACTCACTGGAAATTTTATTTCTTTCAGCGAGTAAATTTATTTTCTCTTTTTCTAAAAAAACATTCTCCTTGTAGAGATACTCCCGGTAGAGCGCAAAGAGCTCGCTTTGCATTTCCTTTGCCTTTTCAAATTTCTCTACTTGTTTCTTTAAAAAATTAAGGTGCGGAGCATTCTCTCGCCGCAGAAGCCCGACTTCTTTCATGTTTTCACTTGTACGCTCGAGTTTCCTCTCGGACTCTTTGATTTTGTACTGATAAATTTTAAGTCCAAGGGCGTCTTCCACCATTTCCTTGCGGTCTTTCGGGCTCGCATTCAAAATCCGATCCGCTTCGCCTTGAGAGATAATATGGTGCCCGCTTGAGCCGATATTGACCGAGGACAGAAGATTGTGAATGTCTTTCAAGCGGACTTCCGTGCCATTTAAAATATATTTACTTAATCCGTCCGAATATACTTCGCGTGAAATACTGATAGTCTCAAAATTTAAATTAATATTTTCTCCCCCGTCATTTTCCAGCTTAAAAACTTTATCCGAATTATTAAAATAGATCGAGACCGAGGCCTTGGAGCCTTTGGATAAATTTTTTGATCCTTTAAAAATTAAATCCGAGCTGGACTTCCCACGCATGGATTTCATGGATTGCTCTCCCAAGACATAGCGAATAGCCTCCACCACGTTCGACTTGCCGGAGCCGTTCGGGCCGACCACCGAGACGATCGGACTTTCAAATTCCAAAACGGTTTTTTGGGCAAAAGATTTAAAGCCGTTAAGTTCAAGTGTTTTCAGCCGCATAATGGTGTGATTATATCATTTTTTAGGTTTGCACTGTTCTTTGTTTTGTTTCGTTCCCTAAACCCTTTCGGGTCGGGCGATCATTCTAAAGAATGATTTAGCCCTAACTTTAGGTCTTTGCCTTATGTCAAATAGTTTTTAAGACATTCTATTATTGTCCATTGCACACTCAATTGAGGCGTGCAATACCGACTCACTAAATTTTCCGGCCGGAGCCGAAAAATGTTTTTCAAATTGAATTATTCCACGAGCAGCTTCCGCTACCCGTGCCTTGTTACGACTTAGTCCCTGTCACCGAGCTTACCTTAGGACCCGCTTATGCGGATACTTCGGGTATTCCCGGCTCCCTTGACTTGACGGGCGAATACTTTCGTTAAACTACGAATTTGTGTTCCCACCGAACGGACGGATTTCCCGTATTCGGCGAGCTCAAAACTATTTTCTTTGAAATAAACTCAACAATACATAAAGAACTATATATGTTGGAATAAACCAAAAGAAAAAGAATATGGATTTATTCAGAATCAACTGTGTCAAAGAAGTCGTTCCATCTAAAATAATTCCCGGAGAAACTACAAAAAAGTAAATTCCAACCAAGAAAGAAATAGACAAAACTACGATTGATTTGATTTTAGTAAATTTAAAATTCATAATTTTATTTTGAGTGAATGCCTTCCCTCGAAAAATATCGAAGTACTATGATTCAGCTGACTTCTGACGCTGCGTAAGTTTAATTATATCTTGTATAAAACAAGATAGCAAACGTCAGATCTCCACAGGTCACTTAAAATTCTTTTCCAAACATCCCAACGAGCTTTTCAAGAGTTTTCCCTACCCTCACCACCCACTAGTAGGTCAACTGGCTCTTTTATTGTCGAGCTGCTTTTTGCTTCCAGATCCTCCACCATTTACCTTGCGGTAAAAGGCTATCTTTTAGCTACGCCCCGATTACGAATCGGGGGAATGGATTTGAACCATTTAGAAAATTAAGCTGCTGCGCGCTTTTATTGTGAGTACAAGACTTGAGAACGTATTCACCGCAGTTTAGCTGACCTGCGATTACTAGCAATTCCAGCTTCATGAAGTCGAGTTGCAGACTTCAATCCGAACCGAGGCCACTTTTGGACGATTAGCTCAGGGTCGCCCCGTCGCTACGCGTTGTAGTCGCCATTGTATTATGTGTGTAGCCCAGGATATCAAAGGGACATGCTGACCTGGCGTCATCCTCTCCTTCCTCCCGTCCCGCTACCGACGTTGACGCGTCTAAAAGCAAATCCCATTGCCGAAATTGAAATTCAATATCGGTACTGGGACGCGTTCCAAACAAGTCAACCTCGGCACTGGGACGGGCGGTCTCGTGTGACACTTGTAACACACAACGAGGGTTGCGTTCGTTAGCCCACTTAAGGGTACAATTCAAACCACGAACTGACGACGGCCATGCATCACCTGTCCTAGAGTCTTGCGAGGGTCCTCGTTTCCGAGGATTTTCACTAGGATTTCTAACCCTGGTAAGGTTCTTCGTTTACCATCGAATTAAACCACATAATCCACTGCTTGTGCAAGTCCCCGTCTATTCCTTTGAGTTTTAGCCTTGCGGCCGTACTTCCCAGGCGGATCTCTTAACGCGTTAGCTAAGGCTCTCAGAGGGTCGATACTCCGAAAACCGAGAGATCATCGTTTAGGGCGTGGACTACTGGGGTATCTACATACTTGTTACTTCTTTCGAAGACTATTTGTACCCAGTATTACAATAGATCTTTATGTCGCCATAAAGGTCGGACTATATCATTATCTTAAAAAATTATTTTAAGATATTTGGCGTGTAGTCTCTGAGGGTTCTTACAAAATTGAAAGAGAGGGTAAAGATAGTTTTTCAACTTCTTTACCCGACGACGAAACTTTCGCTTCGTCAAAGATAAATCCGGTGGAGACTCATTTGGGGTTAACTCGAGTCAAATCCATACCCCAACTTACTCCACATTGTACATGGTGATTACCAGTGGCAATTATCCCACTGGCAGGTAATGCCGATACCCGCAAGGGGTCATAACACACCTCTAGCACCTCTGTAGGGTCCTACCCTCTTTCGGGTTCTTGGACGACGGAAATTTTCCCTCTTTCAATTTTGCAAGCCTTCCCTGCTGATTGTCTGCACTTCATACATTATCACACAATCTTTGCAGATTGTGTAGTAGAAGATACACAGATATTCCAGCATATAGCCAAATTCTCATTCCGATATCACTATCGGAAGGGACCAGATTGATCCCATTCGCTACCCACGCTTTCGTGCTTCAGTGTCAAATATGCGCCAGCGTACTGCCTTCGCATTTGGTGTTCCCCATGATATCAACGGATTTCACCCCTACACCATGAGTTCCGTACGCCTCTCACACTTTCAAGTCCTGCCGTTTCTTTTGCGGGTCCCAAGTTAAGCTCGGGAATTTGACAAAAGACTAACAGAACAACCTACGCACCCTTTACGCCCAATAATTCCGGATAACGCTCGAGGCTCTCGTATTACCGCTCCTGCTGGCACGAGATTGGGAGCCTCTTATTCATGAGGTACAGTCAATAAACTTCTTCCCTCATAAAAGATCTTTACGCCCCGAAGGGGCTTCATCAATCACGCGGCGTCGCTCCATCAGACTTTCGTCCATTGTGGAAGATTCTCGACTGCAGCCACCCGTAGGTGTATGGACCGTATCTCAGTTCCATCGGTGGGGGTCCGCCTCTCAGCGCCCCTAGGCGTCATCGCCTTGGTAGGCCGTTACTCTACCAACTAGCTGATACCGCACAGGCCTTTCCTTTAGCGAAATTCTTTACTCTTGCGAGACCATCGCGTATTAGTTCGCCTTTCGGCGAATTATTCGCGACTAAAGGGGAAGTACCTATGTATTACTACCTCGTTCGCCACTAATAAGTAACCCTAATCCGATACTTCATTCCATCCGTATTGCTACTTCAGGTCTTCGGTAAATTCATAGGACTTATTCGTTCGACTTGCATGCCTTATCCACGCCGCCAGCGTTCATCCTGAGCTAGGATCAAACTCTAATTATAAGTTAGAACGAAACAAAACAAAAAACAGCACTGCTTTTTGCTTTCAATTTTTTGATCTAGACTCGAAAACTTGCATTCTCAATTTTTTATTGTTCATGTTGTCAAAGTTCATGATATTAAAACGCCATATCCCTAAGAATTTAAGGACAGACGCTAAGGGAGAGTATATAGGAAAATTATTTCCTAGTCAAGGATTAGAAACACCTCCACAGCTAAGCGATCATCCTTAGCATAAAGCGGGGCATCTGCCGTTTTTTTATATTTTGAACTATAGCAAGAAAGAACTATCACATTTTTACCTGCTATTAAACCAGTTACACTCTCAGAACCTGAAGCGGCCTTCCTTCCATTCCATGAAGAACTCAGGCTACGCTCGTACCCCTCACAATATTCCCCATTCGAATTCCAAGATATGTTGACCGGCTCTCCTTGCTTAACTTGAATGACCTTATCTCCCCCGTCACTTTTAACGCCGTTGATTTCATAATTTACAAAGGGTTCTATTGTCGCATCCGTATTTAAATTAGTATTTGTCCCAGGAGCAGGAATTGACTCTGGAGATACCTGTTCCCATCCTTTGGGTACATCACAGGGGGAGGCGAAAGTTTCAACCTCTCCGGTTTTCGGATTTCTTGCATGGGCAATAACGGTGAGGCAAAGCTTGGCTTCCATTGGGAAAAACTCACGGATGACGGGCCAGGTTTTTATGTTATCGCGGAAATAATAGGCGGAAGCGCTGCCACCGAAAACAAAGAGAAGAATAAGAAAAAGAAGCGCTCGGCGTCCGTGCTTCGGCATCGTCACTACTTGCGGAGCGGCGGGATTAACAAATGGCC
>MFVS01000025.1 GCA_001786195.1 Candidatus Nomurabacteria bacterium RIFCSPLOWO2_12_FULL_40_42 | reverse complement strand
AAAGTCTTCATTTGCCGCCTGCATTTCCGCCACTCGGGTATCTATAATCTGGATTACTTCCTCGGGCTTGAGCCAAGGACACCAAGCCAGCACAACAAGAATTAAAATTAAAAAATATTTTAGCATAAGGATATTATAAAGAATTTCTCCAGGATTTGCAAAAGACAGTCTTGACCTTGCACAAATATAAATAAGTGCTATGATTTAAGCTGAATGTGCATCCGGAGGGATATTCTGGAGCGGCCGCTCTGGGACCGGGTGCACAAAAAATCAGTACAAACGTAATGGCCACATCATACAAATTGCCGGTGGGCCCCCATAAAGAAATTAAAATGGTGGGTCTGTGTTCGCACAAAGAGGCGCTAGTCGCGCTGAGATACATGCGAGAAACAGGATCTCGGTTTCCCGACGAAAGGACGGCCCGAGAGTTCATTCAGGGGGGGGTAGAACCCCCACAGCCTCAGCCCGAGTTGCAGCTTCTCCGGTAGAGTAGCCAATAACCCTAAACCCACCCGACCTCTGGAAGAAGTCGGGTGAAACTTTTTATGACCATTTTTTTTCTCAAAGGAATTCTGATCGGGCTTCTCATAAGCATTCCGCTCGGACCGGTGGCGGTTTTTGTCATTCATCGGACTATTTCGCGCGATTGTCGCTCAGGTTTTATGGTGGGCATCGGTTCCCTACTCGCTAATGTCATTTTCGCTGTTGCCGCCATCTATGGAGTCTCGGCCATAGGATTATTCGCTTCGTATCGCGAGAGGCTTGATCCCAGAGCTTTAGACTCTGGTCTCAGGGGATTGAGGCTTTATCCGAGGCCGAGGACGTGATCCTTGTCTTCTCTGCGGCTCGTTGGAAACGACGAGCCGCTTATTGTTTCCCGACTTTTTTATTCGGCATGCCGATGATGCCTTTGTAAAAACTGACAAAGACGGTGTTGGTAGATTTCAAGACTCCATACTGGGGATCCGTAACTGTGCAGTCGTAAGACACTTTTTCAGTATATCCAAAAGGCACTTTGGTGATTGAACCTTTATCCACCCACATTGCGCAAAAGTCTTCATTTGCCGCCTGCATTTCCGCCACTCGGGTATCTATAATCTGGATTACTTCCTCGGGCTTGAGCCAAGGACACCAAGCTACCACTATAAGAATTAAAATTACAAAATATTTAAGCATAGGTTTATTATAACATTTTATAGATTAATTTTTCAAACTCATGGCTTTTGTTTATGACGATTTAAGGACTAGCAGGACTAGCAAGAACCGTTCTGGACTAGCAAGAACCGTTCTTGCTAGTGAATGTAAATTGTCAGAAGGAATAGAATTTAAAAATTCATTTATCTCTTTTTCCAACCTATTCAAATTAGGCGCACTTATTATTTTAGTAGCTTTATGTTTATACATATATTTTATGTGCTTTTTGATTAGCCTTGTGTAGTAGATTGAGTGTTTTTTTCCTTTTTAAATTTTACCATTCTAGTTATTGACCAACCAATGAAATAAATTCCAAAAATTGTTGAGGCAATTTGTATAGCTCCTCCATCAGCTGATCCATCTGTGAATAGAGTGATAATTACTGGTTCAAACAATAAAGTTATAATACCTCCCACGAGGACAAGTACATAACTTTCGATAGAAACTTTATTTTTTGCGTTTTTCATCAAAAAAGCAGTTCCGACCATTAATCCAATTGTGATAAGTGCAATTTCCATAAAATTTTAATTTAAATTAATAATTATTGTAGTTGAAATGAGTTAGCAAACCTATCAAACTGAACATTTGAGGAATTTGATGGCTCATAAGCTACTGCTATTTGATACATATTCTGACCGACCAAAATATTTTTACCTTTTATATAAGCATTCCCGTCTTTTTTATATATTAGATATTCAATTGCCCGATATGTTCCAAAGTAGGTAAAATTAGAAGAAATAAGTGTACCGTCTATACTTTGCACTGTTCCGTTTACAGAACCTTCAAGATTAGTTTCTGGAACGGAAGTATCAACTTGCGAAGGATAATTTATAAATGTTATTAAATAAAAAGCCCCATTAGATTCTTCCGCGCTATACATTTCCATATTCACTGGTTGACTTAATCCTGGAAGATTCAATGGTTCTGTTTCGTGGGTAGGATAAACTGGAAAACTTGCTCGAAAACTACCTAAGGTAGAATTAAAATCTTTCCATGTTGAGTTGTCTGTAAAATAATTTGTAACTTTTTGTTCCGTTTGGTTTTTTGAGATACCACCTCTAAAAGCAGAGATACCTTCTTGCGTAATATATTTCATTACCACAAAAGCCAATATAAAAGCAATAATTCCCACAACCGCAACGATTGTTGACTTAGATTTACTTTGCTTATTTTCTATTGTTTTATTTTCTGTAGAATCGTTATTCATGGGTCTAAAAATTACTTAACAAAATATTTAATATCCTTATTATAAATCTTTGCAAAAATTTGAAGCTCGACAACATCAACTCTTTGCTGTTCCTGACTCAATAATCATAGCAAAATTCGGTGTGCTACGCACGCAACATCGATGTGATCACAAGTTACTAAATTTTTTGCTCCAGATATTCTCAAAAAATGTAAGTACTTGCCGACCCTTACAGGGTCAGTACACCTTTTGGGTCTTTTGTTTCATTGCATCCACAAAAGTCCTCAAAAGGTCTTGCGCTTGGGTCCCCCACCCAAGCTCACCCGCTCGGCTGTTCGCGTACTCGCGAACTAGGCCTGCGCCTTCACAAATCGCTCGCAAATAAAGCAGTTTATTTGCTTTACGCGATTTGTGACTCTACCGGGAATCGCACCCGGATTCCGAGCTTGAAAAGCTCGTGTCCTAACTATTAGACGATAGAGCCGATACAGCTTATCTTATATTATTTTTGAAAAAATCGCAAAAAATGGTAGATTAAAAACAAGGGAGGGTTCGCCTAATGGTATGGCACTGGTTTCGAAAACCAGCGGGAGAAATCCCTTACAGGTTCAAGTCCTGTACCCTCCGCTTTGTAACGGGATTGAGAAAAACCGGCATAATATTAAATTATAAAATCAAGAATTTTTTGAGGGCAGCATAGAGTAAAATAATTCCGGAGACAGTTCCCAGGGCGATCGGTATATTTTGCGGAATACTATTATTAGGCAGGGCGTTTGCCGCTATCGCGGAAAGAGGGTTGGGATTTATTTCTGGCGTATCGGTATTTGGCGGCGATTCCGGTTCGACTGCTTTTTTTGTTTTGGTAATTTTTGGCTTTGGGGTAGGATTTATTTTTGGTTTCGCCGACAGCGGATTTGTTGAATCTGTGGCCACAAACGCAGTGCAAACTTGCCCGGTGATTGCGCTAAATAAATCTCCTTTTAGACAAACCACCGGAGCAACCGGTGTGATCGGATTAGTATTTTCTGATATGTTACCTTGCGTAGAATTGTTGTTGGAATTATCTGGAGCCACAGGTTTTTCAACCGATTGCATAATTTCACTCCAAGGTTTGCCTGATGCGGCGGCTATAGCCGAACTCGTTGCATAAGTATCTGATGAGGGGGAAACAGAACCATCTGTCGCTTGTTGTGTTGCTAGATAATCAAGCCCACTTTTACCATTCTTTGTCCACGATGCATTAAGTGCCTTCATTGCCTGAATTGCCCAACTTGTGGAGAAAATGGAGTTGTTCCAGCCACCATCATTATTTTGTTCACTTACAAGATAGCTAGTCGCTTTAGTGAGTGCCCCAGAAACTCCACTTACTGACTCAAAGGGTTTGAGCGCTTGAATCGCTGCTGCTGTTATGTCCACACTGTCAAACCACGAACCGTCACTATCTTGTTCGGAAATTAAAAAGGCGACATCTTTAATGATAATATCATCGCTTGCAGTATAGCCAGCGTTCGCTAATACAACAAGGGCAAAGACGTCGTCATTTATAAAGTTAGTGTCAAATTGCGTGCCATCAAAGGAGTTAATAATTTTTTTAATATAATTTATTTCTGTTCCCGAATATGGATTTATACCAAGAGCTAGAAGAGCCATAGCTCGGCGTTCATTTTCAATAGCTACTGATGAATCAAGTGGGTTATTTCTAATATAATTTGAGATGCTTGATTTTAAGCTAGAATTTTCTCCTGCCGCGGCAGCAATTGCCACCCAGTCTGTATATCGGTCTGATTTATTATCAAACGATCCATCGGAGCTTTGGACGCCTTGCAAATATTTTAACGCGTTTTGAATGTTAAATGTTTTTAAATCTGGTTGAGGATTTCCTCCGCCCCCGCCAGATGGAACTGTATTTACATTAACCGTTCTTGTAACTTCTTTTGCATGATTTCCAGCAACGTCTGTGGCATTATAGTGAATAGTGTAAGTTCCTGCGGTTGTCGTGTCGACAGAACCACTTATTACAACAGCAACAGATACATCTACATTGTCTGTAGCTGTTGCGCCCGGCTCTGTATAAATACCCCCGACATCTAAATTGATTGAATTTGAACCAGTTAGTAGAATAAGTGGGGGAGTTACATCTAATTCTAATGATGACACGAGTTCTGTAATGTGGAATACGATTCTCGTACTTTCTGTTTCTGCCATCCAATCAGTGAGAATTAACGATAATGTGTCTCCCTCTGAAATCGTAATACATCCAATGCCGCAATTCGCAAATCCGCCGTTCTGCCACAATCCCCAAAATTCTGTACTGCCTGGTTCTATGCCATTGACGCTCTGTACATAAAGGCCTAAATTTGGGTCATTTATAACTTTAAAGTCGTTTATTAAACCCTGCTCCATGGCTACGGCAAGTACGCAAATGCCGAGAAAAACGCTCCCAGAATCAGTTTTGGGAAAAATAATAGTTTCTTCGTTTGTATCTTTTACTTCGCAACCATTTTTCAATATTATATCCTTCTCAATTAATAAAGGTCCATCTTCTGCCAAAACTGAATTTGTAAAAAAACTAACAAAAATAAAAGCTAAAATAAAATTTAGTAAAATAATTCCAATATATAATTTTCTTTGTTTTGTAAACATACTTTGAATTACGAAACTCCCTTAATCCCCCAAATATACCACAATCATGCTAGAATACAAAAAGCGCCATAAGGCGCTTTTTGTATGAAAACCT
>MFVS01000024.1 GCA_001786195.1 Candidatus Nomurabacteria bacterium RIFCSPLOWO2_12_FULL_40_42 | reverse complement strand
AAAACAAAATTAAAAATTGAACACGAAAAATTGAATCCAAAAACCCTACATGACAAGCTAATTAAAATGAAAAGTGATATATTAAAAGCTAATCGACTCGCTATGGAAGCAAAGCAAATACAGATTTAGTTCACTGATGTTTTAATATGAGCTATTAAGTACACAAGGAATGATTAATTCTGCATTAATAATTTTTACCCATGGTGCATTATAAAATCAAATCCACCAAAAAAAGAAGCACTCCTTTCTGCTTCTTTTTTTGGTGGATTACTGTCCTAAATTATTTATTTTTACCTATTTTTATCTTATTAAGTCATATAAATTTTGTTTTTTAATTATAAATTAGTAATAAAATACGACCTTTATAGATGAGACGTTAGAAAAAATAAAATATTACAAACGCGGAAGTATTGTAATGTTTTTGTCTTTAGTACGGCGTTAATTGAGAAATTGTTAAATAAGGATTAAATCTAACAATAAAAATTTTTTCCTTGCCTGAAGTATTGATATTCTTTGGTGTCGTGGTAATATAAAAATATGAAAAATAACGTCACGGCAATTTTATTGCATACATCATGCAACTAGCGCCAATTCCTAAAAACGAAAAAAAACGCCTTCTCTCCTTACATACATTGGGGTTGCTTGATACTATGCCCGAAAAACGATTTGATGTAATTACCAGAGCCGCTGTTAGAATTTTTCGTGTTCCAATCTGTACGTTAACTCTCATTGATGCAAGACGAGAATGGTTTAAATCTTGCCAAGGACTTAAAAAATATGAAAATGCTCGCGCTATTTCCTTTTGTGGACATGCGCTTCTTGCTAATAAAATATTTGTCATACCAGACACAAAAAAAGATGCTAGGTTTTCAGACAACCCTATGGTGGTTAATAAACCATATATACGTTTTTATGCCGGTGTGCCTATCATGTCAACCGATGGAGAACGAGTTGGGGTTTTTTGCATAAAAGACATCGAACCGCGAGAATTTTCGAAAAACGATATGGTGATGCTGAAAGAACTAGCTTATTGGGCAGAAATGGAAGTTAATTTTCATAATTTGAGTTCAGCTCTCAGACAAGAAGGAGAAATATCTTTAAAATTAGAGGGTAAGGTCACAAAGTTAATAAAATTTGATGAATTACAGAAAAAATCAAAAAAAACGCTCCTCAATGTTATGGAGGATTTAGAAAAAACAAACAGTTTACTTGCAATAGGGAAAGCTAGAGATAAAGCTATTTTTGAAAGTATCGGGGACGGAATGATTATTACAAACAACAAACGTAAAATTACATTTTTCAATAAATCTGCAGAAGAAATAACTGGGTTGAAAATGTCAGATGTTGTCGACCGGCATATCAGTGAAGTGATAAAAATGGGGGATGAAAAAGGTAATTCTATATCTGAAAATCAGCTTCCGATTCGACTGGCATTGTCAACAAAGAAAAAAATTACCACTCTCGTTAATATTTCTTCTCTGTATTTTAATACTAAAAAAGTGAGACGATTTCCAGTCACTATAACTGTAACTCCCTTTCTTAATAAGAATGAAATTGTTGGCGCGATACTTATATTTCGTGACATTACAAAAGAAAAAGAAACCGAAAAAATCAAAACTGAATTTATCGCCAACGCCACGCACGAACTTCGTACTCCGCTTGCAATCATAAAAGGTAATACTGATCTGGCGCTACGGAGAGGCAAAAAAGATCCTAAATTCACGAAAAACGCCCTTTTGGAAATTAATAATGAAATAAAACATTTATCCAATATTCTTTCAGAAATGGAAATTCTAACCTTGGACAATAAAGAAAATAAATTGGCAATTTACAACAATCGTGTAAATTTAAATGATTTACTAAGAAAAATAGTAAGGAGATTGGAATCTATCGCGCAAGAAAAAAATATGTCAATTGATTTTAAAAAGGAACAAATAGACTTTTTTATTTTTGGAAATAAAGAACATTTGGAAAAACTATTTCTTAATGTAATAAAAAACGCGATCAATTATGGAAAAAATAATGGGAAAATCAGTATTAAAATGCTCAAAGAAAAAGATACTATCAAAACAGAAATAACGGATAATGGCATTGGAATATCTAAAGAGGATCTACCAAAAATATTTAAAAGATTTTTTAAATCAGAAAAAGCTCACAAGTACTCGTCGGACAAACATTCAGGTCTAGGGCTTGCAATATCAAAAAGGGTAACGGAAGAACACGGAGGGAATATTGAGGTGAAAAGTATCGAGGGAAAAGGCAGTACTTTCACTGTTAGTCTCCCTGTGTTAAACGAAAAAATTTTAAAAGATAAAAAAGAATAATTAGATACCCAAAAGTTGCGCGATTTTGGATTGGTTAAAACCGACAATCAGCTCGTCGCCGATGATAATAACCGGCACGCCAAGCTGACCGCTTCTTTCCACCATTTCTTTGCGCTTGACCATATCGCTCGCCACATCATGCTCGGTATAAGCGACATTTTTTTCCTTAAAAAACTCTTTGGCCATGTGACAAAAATGACAGGTTGGAGTAGAATAAATAGTTACATTTTTCATAAAAATTTCTTAAACGTCTAATATAAATTAGACTATATCATAGGCTCGGCTTCTTGGGAAGCTTTGGCTTTTGGTTTTTCTTCTTTCATCTCGCCAGAGCTTTCAGCGGTGGCAGATTCCTCGATTCCTTCCTCTTCTTCTTTATTTCCTTTTTTTTCTTTTTCTTTTCTTTTGGCCCGGCCTTCAATGATGGCTTTTTCTTCGGCACTGCGGATGATGGTGGCTTCTTCTTCGGCAATCAACCTCGCAGCATCGCCTTTTGGTATGGAATATTTATCTCGCGAAGCCGCGATGATTTCTTTCCGATAGGAAGGATGGGTCGGCGGCAGGACCCGAAGGGTTTCGGCCGAAAACGGATCGTAAGATTCGCCGTCAATAGTCATTTTGACATAAAATTCCGTCACCGCTAGATTGATCATATCTTTGACATCAAAAAGCGGCGCGAATTCTGGCTTCATTTTCACTGCGTCTTCACCGCCAATACGAAAAGTAATAATGCTTCCGCAGTTGCCGAGCACGGCTTGATGGACTTTGGTAATAATCTGGCCTACGTATTGGTGCGCCATGGTCAAGTTGAGCCCGTATTTGCGAGCCTCGGACAAAATATTTTCAAAAGTTTGAGTCACGACGTTTTGGAACTCGTCGACATAAATATAAAAATCTTTGCGGTCACGTTCGGGAATTGCGGCGCGCTCCATGCCGGCTTGCTTGATCTTAGTCAAAAATATAGATCCCAAGAAAGAGGAATTTTCTTCGCCGAGGCGGCCCTTGGAGAGATTAATTAAAATAATTTTTTCCTCGTTCATTAACTTACTGATGTCTATCTTGTTTTGCTTCTGACCGAAAATATTTCGAAGGAGCGGATCGGAGAGAAATTGTCCGAGCTTGTTGACCAAGGGAATAATCGCGTCAGTGTCAAACTTTTCGGACCAGTCCGCGAATTCGATTGCGAAGAATCTTTTGACCATGTCGTCGGTAATATACTCCACCACTTTCTGCCGGTAATTTCTGTCCGTCAGCATCGAGATCATCCCCCGCATGGTCGCGTGCGGATAATCAAGGAGCGCCAGACAAGTAAAGCGAAAGACGTGCTCGAGCCGAGGTGTCCAATTGGCTCCGAATTGCTTTTGAAAGACTTCGATCAGCCCTTGGGTTAATTGAAATTTAAATAAGGGATCGACATTGGCCAGCGGATTGAAGGAAGCCGGAAAATCAAGATCGGTCGGATCGATAATGCAAACATCCTCCATGCGTTCTTTGGGAATATAATCCAGCATCGCTTCGATCACATCCCCGTGCGGATCGATCAAGCAAAGCCCGTGATCGTAAGTAATATCCTGCCGGAGCATGAGCTCAAGAAGTTTGGTCTTGCCGACACCAGACTTTCCGATGATATAAAGATGACGGCGGCGGTCCACTCGCTTGATTCCGAAAATAAATTTTTTTTCTTCGAGTGAGGCCACGTAATTCGTCCGTCCGATAAAAGAAACCTCCTCGGGCTTGACCTTGCCGAAAACAGGCAGCTCTGGCGGCGGCGGTCCGTATTTGATTATTTGCACTCGATTCGGCTTGGGCATATATATATTGTATCATATTCCCCTCTTGAGGGGTGGCTTTAGCCGGGGTGGAAAATTTTATCCACCTCCCCCTAAAGGGTACTCAGGAAGAGGAGAATTAATACACCTCCTGCTGGTAACACTTCTCGCAATAGACAATTTCCGGACGGTCTGGAGCATAGCTGGTTTCAAATTCTACTTCACATTTCTCTCCCCCGTGTAAATGATTTCCTTTTTCGCACATACAAGATCGGTGCCAAAGTTTGCGAGGATTTCGCAACTTAAAACGATCTTGCCTACGGCAGGGAAAGCATTTTTCTGGAATCGGCAATTTCAGAATTTTGTACAAAGATAACTCCATGTCGGTAGTTCGAAAGGCAGTAGTGCATAAAGGATATTTCTCTTTCTCCGATGAATCTTGAGTGGCACATTTGTAAATCCCTTCGGTAATTTTATAATCCCTGGGTGGTCGATCATACCAAGTGTATCTAGCCTTTATGGCCTGCTCTTTCGTCAAAGGAAAATAATCCTGCGCCATTGATTCGTTATAAGCAAATGGCGACACACGAGCAGGAAAATATTCACCCCATTCTTTTGTTTGCCGCATGTGCTCAATAATTTTTTCTTTCAAAATAAAATATTCTTCTTTGGGGTATTGTTTGTTAAAAATACAGTACTGTTTTTGCTTTAGACCAAAACAACCAAAACAATCCTGTGTAGTAAAACACATGTCGCAATAATACGAGTCAGTGATAGTGTTAAAACAACTCCGAGCCACTATTGTTCTATGTGGAATTTCAACACCTTGAATTTCATAAGCTAATTGAGCAGTAATTATTTCAGTGCAATCTCTACAGTCTTCTATTTGCTGCCACGCATCCTGCATGTACGCTGTATCTTTATTATCTTTGCAATTAAATGCGTGGCGCGTTCGTTCGCAATTTTCAATATAATCCCCGAAAGAATTTTGAATTTGCGAGCCGTGGTAATATTTGACCGGAAAACTTGCTCGAAATTTGAAAAATTTTTCTTTTGTTTCTTTTATAAAACTTCTATTCCAAATTATTTTGCCAACTTTTTTCTCATACTCTTCTTTTCCTAGATTTTCATTAAAATAATAGTATTGTTTACTTCTTAGCCCGACGCATCCAAAACAGTCAGTGCATCCGCGACAATCTCTCGAAAAATAAACATTTACGCAGTCTGAACAATCATATGCCCACATACATTTTGAACATTTTTTGATATTTATACATTCATAACAAAACTCACTTTTCTCCGCCATGTAACAATCACTTAAAAAATAACATCCTCGCTGACACCAGCTTCCATACATGCACTTTTCACAAGATTCGCTGGTGACAAGCATATAACAATCTTTATTGTCTTGTGATTGATTTGTGTATTCGCTATTAACGCTGTTAGAATTTACGATCGCCAAATGCGGCACTACTCGGCGAAGTTTTTCGTATTGCTCAAAAAATGAACGATCAAAGTCAAAATTGCGTCCGTATTCCATTCCATCAAATTTATCGGATTTCCAATATTCTTGATTATATACCGGAAACGGCGCATCCGATCGATAGATAGAAATAATATCCTTTCCAGTTGCATCACATTTTCTTTTATATAGATTGTATTCGTTTCTATCCAAAAGCCGACGAATATAACGGCATTCCGGGCAAAAGGTCGGCGGCGGGACTTTGATTTTCTCGTAAAAATTAAAATCCTCCGGATCGATTATGAAGCTAACCTTACAATTCTGACACACTACATTTTGTGATTTATATTTCATAATTTTTTTGCAGCCTGCCCCGTACGAAGCTTTGCTTTCGTTCGGGATGGCAGTTTCTAGTTTCCATATATTTTGAATCTTTGCTCTAAAAGTGTATCATATAAATTATGAAATTACACAGGTTTATTGGAAATTTCGACTTACAGAAACAGGAGATAGAAATCAAAGATAACAAAATTATCAAGCAAATAAAGGACGTTTTGGAGCTTAAAGTTGACGATTTGGTAATTCTTGGAGATGGGAGGGGTCAAAGCGCCAAAGTTCGGCTAGATAAAATTTACCAAGAAAAAATCACTGGCCAGGTTTTGGAAGTACATACGGAAAAAGAAATTGCTAAGAAAGTGCATTTGTATTTAGCAATTCTCAAAAAAGAAAATTTTGAATTAGCGGCGCAAAAAGCGGTCGAGTGTGGAGTCTCCTCTATCACGCCGATCATCACCGAGCGAACGATCAAAACCGGCTTGAATCTTCCCCGCTTGGAGAAAATAATTTTGGAAGCGAGCGAGCAATGCGGACAAAATTTCACGCCGACCATCTCCCCTATTTTAAATTTTGAAGACACGCTTAAAAAAGCAGAAGGCGAAAAAATTATTTTTCACCCGGGAGCGAAAGAATACATACCCGACCCCGAAAAGAACGGGGCAGGTAAAAATGCAAAAAATGTGAGCATTTTTATCGGACCGGAAGGCGGCTTCACCGAGCGAGAAATAGAATTGGCAAAAGATTGCGGCTTCTCTGTCGCTTCCCTTGGATCACTCATTCTCACGGGCGTTACCGCAGCCATCGTGGCGACTTATCGCGCAGTTCATGGAATCTAAGAATTTACGGCAAACAAAAAAAACTCAAGATAGCATAATGGCAGCGACCGCTGCCATTATGCTATCTTCGTATTTTAATACACTAGCCAAAGGCTAGTAAACCTCCTGCTGATAACACTTTTCACAGTAGACAATTTCTGGTTGACCTGGCGCATATCCAGTTTTGAATTTTTCCGCACAAGGAGAATCTTTGTGGATATGGGAAACAGTATTTTTGTATGTATTGGTTGAGTCAATAGTTCCAGCACACATACAAGACCTTTCATATAAATGCAATTTCAGCCTATCCTCTATTCTGCGCTCATGTCTGCATTCATTGCACATTCGTGGAAGCGGCAGTTTTTCTTTGCGTAAAAAATTAATTCATTTTCTAATATACGATAAGCATTTTTGCAATTTTCGCATTCAATCACTTCTTTTAATATTTGATCTGAAACTTCATTGATTGAATCGGGAAGTTCGCGCGCTTTTTTAGTGATGTTGTATTCTCCCCTTCCCACTTCTATCCAAGGATACTTTTTATCTTGCGCCTCTTCTTGAGTCATTGGGAAATGTTGAACCGCTAACGAATTGTTGTATCCGAACGGTGAGAGTTCTATAGGAAAAAACTCGCCATATTTGTAGACCAAACCTTGTGCATCAACATAAGGCATTTCATCCATATTTTTTTTAATTTTTTCTACCATTTTTTCGTATTCTTCCTTAGTGTATTGTTTATTCAAAATACAATATTGTTTTTTCTTTAATCCCACGCAACCGAAACAATCCGAGGAGCTAAAATTATCCATACAATATTCATTGTGCTTACAAGCCGGCCAGCAATTTCTGGAAAATTTATTATTATAAGAATTTTCCCCGCACTCTATTGTTTCATAGCACAGTTCAATATATTCTCCCCAATTTGTGACATCATAATTATCCTTATTTTTAGGCACTTGCAGGTATTGACAATAACGCATATTTTCACTTTCTCGAACCAGGTAGCTGTCATTAACATTTTTGCAGTTTGTGACATAAGAACCGGTTGAATTTAAATTTTTAAGTCCTTGATGATATTTGACAGGTTGCGTATCCCAAAATGCTCGAGCTTTTTCCCTGGCTTTTTTGTTTCCGGAAAAAGTATCGAGTTGCATACTTTTTATTTTTTCGTAATATTCTTCTTTGGAATAATTTTGGTTAAAAATGCAATAAGAAGTACTACGTAGATTGGTACAACCAAAACAATCACTACATCCCACACAACCTCTGCAGAAATAAAGATTTCTGGATTCCATAGACCTAGTAGTAAAATAGCATTGGTAACAATTCTCCAACCAAAAAGATTCATAACACCGCTCAGAATGATTTATATGAGAATTATCCACACAATCTTTGGAAAAATCCACCGCATTGCCATACATACAATCTTCTGAACTATTGGAGTTGCATAAGAGATAGCAATTTTTGAGCGCCGTGGCATTGAAAGAATAAGGGCTGTTGACCATTCTTATAACATTGAAATTATACATGGGCACTTTTTTCTGAAGTTCCATCAGCTGTTCAAAAAAATTTCTGGAAAAATCATACGAAGCTCCATATTCCATTAGATCCCAATTGTCCCCAAACCATTCTTCGCGAGTAATTATTTTCCTTCCGCTTTCTGCTGGATAGGTAGAAAAAATATCTTCTCCGGTAAAATGATCTTTGACTTTAAAAAGTTTCCGCTCATTCCTGAAAGCCATCCGCCTCTGCGCTCGGCAAAGCGGACAAAAGGTCGGCGGCGGGACTTTGATTTTCTCGTAAAAATTAAAATCCTCCGGATCGATTGTGAAGCTAACCTTACAATTCTGACACACTACATTTTGTGATTTATATTTCATAATTTTTTTGCAGCCTGCCCCGTACGAAGCTTTGCTTTCGTTCGGGGTTCTGGCATATTCGGTTTTCGTCAACATTTTTCATATACTCATAGTACGCTGATACTAATCTGGCGTGGATCTTCAGTAAACTTCCTGCTGGTAACACTTTTCACAGTATACTATTTCCGGCCGGTTGGGAGAATAATTCGTGGTGATTTCTTTTTCGCACTTAGCGCAATTGCGATTCCAGAATTTATACGGCCCGCGGCGGGTAATGCGGTCTTGGTGCCGGCAGTAAAAACATTTCCGGGGTATCGGAAGATTCATTTTTCTATAAAACAAAAGTTCTTGCGCAATGATTTTATAATTTCGATTGCAATCTACACATCTTAAAATTTCACTGGTGATAGAATCCAGCACATCTTTGATATGATCTGGAATTTTTTCGGGCTCCATCGTCTCCTTCCCTTCCGTTTTTTGGATATCATCTTCCCAGCGAAAACCTTGCGTTATCGCTTCTTCTTTGGAGAGCGGAAAATTGTCTTGGGCGATTGTTTCGTTATAGGCAAAAGGCGCTAGCTCGGATGGAAAATAAAGACCATATAAATTTTTTTCTTTCAACTCAGCGATAATTTGTAAGCGAATCCTTTCATATTCTTCTTTGTTATATCGCTTGTTTAAAATCACATATTTACCATTTCTGACGCTATCGCACCCGAAGCAATACTCACAAGAACGCAAAGCAAAGGAATAATAAACATCATGAGATCCAGTACTCCACCATGAACCAATGACATCGCTTGAAGTCCCCACAGCAACACATTCTAATAATAACTCGCTTCTTCGGCCATGACCGATTAAATCGTAACAATTCTTTGTACGTTTGTTTGAAAAAAGAAATTTGGAATCCTCGCAAAAAGATATTTCATATGAATTGTGACAGTTTTTTGATTCAAAAATATAATCTCCGGAAACATTCTCATTTTTCAAATTGTTATTTTCTTTTCTTGGAAAACGCATTGAAAATTCTTCAAACTGGACCCGAAATTTCTCCATATTTTTATAACTTCCAATAATTTCCGATATCCTTTTTTGATATTCGTCTCTTAATAATGGTTGGTTGAAAAAATGGTACGATTTATGACGTAAATTCACACAGCCAAAACAATTATGGCAATTGGAGCAATTTAAAAGAAAAGCGGAATCAATACAATTATCTGAATTCTGAGCCCATACAATTCCAGAACTTAAATTTACATTTATCGCTTCATAGATCTTTTCCGTCTTGTTTGAAAAATACGAGTCTAGCACTTCACGACATAAAATTAATCCGCGAGAATAAGCGCATTCTTCATTATTAGGTCCTGAATTAAAAATGAAATAGCAATTTTTATTTCCCCCTGCAAAATTGGTATACTCGCTATTTATATTTGGGCCAACATCTTCGGATGCAAAAATTCCCGCTTTTGGAACGCGCGACATCAACTCTTTCATCTGTTCAAAAAATGGCTTTTGGGGATCATAATCTTTTCCATAAGAAAATGGATCCCACTTTTCAGAGAGCCAGCAATCTTTGCAATAAATAGTATAGGGGGATTTCGACCCATACATTGAAATCGTGGATTTTTCGCACATTTCGCAAATGCGGTTATAAAGAACGATCTCGTTTCTGAACATTGCCCGCATTTTGAAACGACAGTCAGGACAGACTTTCGGTGGTGGCACTTTCATCTTCTCGTAAAAACCCAGATCGTCCGAATCTAAAATAAAATCTTGATTACATTTTTTACACTGTTTAGTTTCTTGATTCATTCTAATATTTTTCTTAACACATCTTCCGGAACTTCTTTTGGATTTTTGAGTATAGGGGAAAGTGTCGGAGGTGGAGTAGTTTCTTCTTTTTTATTTTCTACTTTTTTGGAGATTAAATCCTTCAATTTATTCATCTCTTCCGGACTTGCGGCGCGGTCTTTGGAATGGCTTGCGGGCGCGGATTCTTTTATTTTATTTTTGAGTGTATCCAAGGAAACCGACGGCGGAACATTAACTGAATCTACCTTGGGCGAAAGTTGCGGCTTTTTTATTTTATTTAAAACTTCCCGCAAAACAGTATTCGCCCCGCTTGGGCGGGCAGACCCGCCTGTCGGACGGGCAGGCTTTAGTGGTTGTTTTGGAGGAATATTTACTTTAGCTTGCGGTGTCGATGAAGTAAAGACTTTTTTAATAGCTCCCAATATACCCGGTCGCTTTGGTGCAACTGGAATGTCCTTAACATGAGTATACGCTCGCTCCGGATGCCGGTTCTCTTCTTCCACATGGCCTTTATATTTCCGTTCGAATTCGATTCCAAGATCCGAGAGTGGTTTGAAGAAAGTGACTTCGTCGTGCTTGATCTGATTTTCCGATCCCTTGGTAACTTTTATTTCTCCGGACTTTATTTTCGCGATGCAGTCCTTGCAGTAAACGGGGCGCCCGGGTTCCGGCTTGAAGGGTACCGTCGTTTCTTTTTTACAATTTGAACAGATGACCGGAAATTTTTCCAAGATTCCGCTCCCGGTATCCCCCTCATTGCCCAAAGACATTCCGCTCCAATCATTAATTTCTCTTTCCACCACTTCCTTTGGCCGGCAATACAGCGCCCGGGATGATTTAATCACAGCCTCTTCAATTTTTTTATCGCCGGAGTGAACCAAGGGCGGCAGAGTTTTCGAAGAAAAAGGGCGAGAGGTCACGCCATCAATCATGAGTTTCAAATAAATTTTATAGTTCGGCAAATTCACCAAGTCCTGCGGCGTAAATTCCGGATCAAATTCGGACTCCAAAAATTCCGCATCATCGGCGCCGACTCGAAAAACAATCATCGTGCCGACGTTGCCGAAAACCGCGTCGCGCACCGCAGAGCTTTTGTCCACCACCAGCTGGGCGGTATACTGGTGCGCCACCGTCAAGTTCAATCGATATTTTCTAGCTTCCGACAAAATGCCGGCAAAGGCATCGGTTACGAAATTTTGGAATTCATCGACATACAGGTAAAAATCCTGGCGGGATTCTTCGGGAATACGCACCCGCTCCATGGCCGCCAGCTGAATTTTGGTGATAATCATTCCACCGAGAAGGCCGGAATTATCCTCGCCGATACGCCCCTTGGAAACATTCACTAAGAAAATTTTCTTTTCGTTCATCATGTCAAAGATATTGATCGTGCTCTTGGATTGGCCGACGACATTGCGGATGATCGAAGTCGAAAGAAACTGCCCGACTTTGTTTTGGATCGGCGCGATGGCTTCATTTCGAAATTTATCCTGCCAAGCTTCGTATTCGTGCACCCAGAAAGCTTTGATGACCGGATCTTTCAAATTGGAAATTATTTTTTGGCGATAATCTTTATCCACCAGCATACGTGGAATACCGAGGAGTGTCGTGCCCGGTGTATCGAGGAGCGCCAGAATCGCATTATTCAAAATGTATTCCATTCGGGCACTCCAGGCGTTGGCCCAAATTTTCGTAAAAATTCCCATGAGTCCCGAGGCCACCAAGTGCTTGTATTGCGGATCGATCAATTCCAAAACATTAAAACCGATGTGGTGATCGGCATCGGCCGGATTGAAATAAACCACATCCTTGATACGCTCCGGCGGAATAGCCGAAAGGACAGCTTCGACATTTTCGCCATGCGGATCCACCATACAGACTCCGTCGCCGTTTTTGATGTTCTGGATAATCATGTTGAACATCAGGACGGATTTACCAGTACCGGATTTTCCGAGAATATAAACATGCTGACGCCGATCTTTGCGCTTTATGCCAAAGAGCTGATTCTTGTCTCGATAAGTGGTGATGCCAAGATATGTAATTTCTTTATTTATGGGTATTTCAGGTAAGTCCGCCATATAGCACTATTTTATAATAAAAGAGGTCGTTTTGCTAATACAAGTCTTGTCTAAAATCAAAAAATTGTTAGCATGAAACAAAAAACACCTTCCGGTGTTTTTTGCGGCACTTATGTTGTTTACGATAAACGCGAGATGACGTCAGTGTAACCTCACACTCACGGAGTGAGCATAGCATAGTTTAAAAATTAATGCAAGCTCAATAGAAAAACCCTCTCTTGCGAGAGGATTTTTCATGTTCTTGGTCTTGTATCTATAAGCCGAATTTTGTAGTCCGACCAAAGTCGGACGATAGCAATTTATCTAGCCCTTCAATTACTCTCAGGGTCAAGCGATTCTCTCCCTCACCAGTTTAAGTTAAACTGGTGAGGGAACACGATCTTGCACGCGCGTAAGGATTTTGCCGTTTCACCCCCTCACCAATTTAACAATTGGTGAGGGATTCGTCACTGTTCTCACCTCAATCCTTGCGGATGGCGGGCGTTACCCGCTACGTTTAATTCCGACCCAAGGTCGAAACTGCGTGTTCGGACTTTCCTCCCCGACCGAAGTCGGAGTAGCTATCTAATACAGGACCAACTACATTATACTACAAAATTTTAGTAAGTAAATAGAACCCCATCCCCCACTTGCAAATCATTTTTATCGGAAAAACCAGAAACAACTTCTAAGACATATTTGACGCTATTTTCTGGCCCATAAATTTCTGGATACGATTCCGGCCTGGCATCTTTTTTTATATAAATTACTCTTTTATCTTCACTAATCCAGATAATATCTATTTCGAAATTCATATCCTTCATCCAAAAGGGGTAATTTCCGGGTTGAGAAAAAACAAATAGCATCCCTTCGTCTTCTTTTAATTCATCCCGTCCCGAAAGACCTAGCGCCTGTTCTTCCGGAGTCATCGCTAGTTCCACTTTTACATTTTGCCCGGCAATTTTGACCTCTCCCCAACCCCTCTCCGAGTTTCGGAGAGGGGCTAAGGGGTGAGGTGAACTTTTAAGAGTAATAAAAACTATAAAAAAAATTACAACTATAGCGAAATTTTTTTTCATATGTTTTCTAGAACCTAGCCGTTAGACCCTAACACCTAATTTACTTATGGTCCCCGTTGCTCCAGCCGAAAAGTTTACTGATCGATTCGGCCGATTCGCGCTTCCTCGCAATTTTTATATTTCCGTCCTGCGCGATCAGCTTGGCTGGAGAGGAAAGCAGGCAGTGATGCGAAGCGAGCGCGTCTTGATAAGCGCCGGTGTCAAAAAAGGCAAGGTATTGCGGCTCGCCTTTTTTCAACTTGGGCATGAGGACATAATTACCGCCGGCAGTATATTTATCATCCGAATCGCAGGAGCTTCCGGCAAGCCAGACGCTTTTAAAGGCCCGAGTGTTAGCGTTGTTGACTGGCACCACGTGCCACTTTTGATGGATCGCCCAAGTATCCAAGAGATCATTCATGAAACTACCGTCAATGACATACCAACTTTTGGCGTTCGCCTTCGGGATTGGCTTCTCGGCAATCACTCTATAAATGGTGATCTGCGCCGGGGCGACGATGTATCTTCCCCACTCCACAGCCAGGTTTGGGTGCCGGATACCGGCTTCGTCGCTCATTTTTTTTAAAAGCTTCACAATTTTTTCCGACATCTTTTTGGCATTATAAAAAGGTTTTTTTTCGTAAGGAATACCGAACCCGCCGCCGATATCGAGAGTGTCGAGACTCGGCTGATTTTTTTGAAGCTTAATATATAAATTCATGGCTTCTTCGATTGGCTCCAAAACGCTTTTCCCTGAAGTGATTTGCGAGCCTATATGGTAGTGCAAAAGTTTCAAATTTCTCATTTTCGGCAGATCTAGAAGTTCTTTGGAAAAAAAACCGAAACGATCTACTTTCTTATCCCAGTGAGTGTCCGCCTTGGTGTCTAGGTTCACCCGGATGCCGACATCGCCTTTATACTTCACCAGGCGTTCGAGTTCGTGCTCATCTTCGATAATCGGAATGATGCTTAAATTCTTCAAGCGAAGCTCCTCGATGAGTTTTATATAGACATCGGTCTTCGGACCATTGCACAGAACGCGAAGCTTGGAGTAAAATTTTTCTCCTTCCCAAAGTTTCTTAACTAGCCATAATTCATTCACGGAACCCACTTCCATATGCGCCCCCTCGGAAATAAGCGGCATGATAAATTCCTTATTTTGGTTTACCTTCATCGGATAGTGATAATAAAATTTACCTTTATAGCCGCCAATCTTCATATATGCCAGGAAATAATCGTGCAGATCTTCCAAACGTTCTTCGAGAATGAAGGGAAAAACGATCTCTGTCGGCGTGCCATATTTCTTGACAATATCGTTTAAGTTGTAGATATAATTTCCTTCGCGGATAGTCAATTCGCCTTCTTCGGTAACGCCGAAAAATTGGGTATTGAATTCTTCCGCCCCGAGTTTCCAAAACTTTTTCCAATTCGTCTGCTGCTTCTTTTGGGTTTTTATTTTTATCGCTTTTTTGTCTGACATCTAACTGAAAAACAGTATAGCAGCTGTCAAAAAAATGTAAAGCTAATTTGGGTACTTTTTCAAAAACTCCTCCTTAAACTCGAAAAATTTACCATCTAGAATAGATTGCCGGATTTTTTTCACTAAATTCACAATGAAATATAAATTGTGTATCGAAGCGAGAGTTGCCGCCAGCATTTCTTTGCCGCGGAAAAGGTGGGAAATGTATGCGCAAGTATAACTTTTGCAAGTATAACAACCACAGTCTTCTTCCAGAGGGTTGAAGTCTTTTTTATATTTAGCGTTGGTTATATTTATTTTTCCTTGCCGGGTATAAAGCTGGCCATTGCGAGCAATCCGAGTGGGCACGACACAGTCAAATAAATCACAGCCATTTTCTATCGCCCCGAATAGATCTTCCGGCTCGCCGATGCCGAGGAGATGCCGGGGTTTGTCTTCGGGGAGAACTTCGTTCACCCATTTGACAGTGGAAAACATATCCTCTTTGGCAAATGAACCGCCAATGCCATATCCGTCAAAATCCAAATCGCTTAAAAATTTTGCAGATCTCTTGCGTAAATTTTCATCCCGCCCGCCTTGGACGATGCCAAAAAGCGCGGAAGAAAAAGTTTCATTGTGGGGTGTCTCGCAGGCTGACGAGCCGAGAGGCAACGCTCCGCGAGCACGCGAAGATAGCGACCCCGCAAGGAAAGCTTTTTCTTCCGCGCTTAATCTTTTATGCTCCTCCAAACTCCTCTCCGCCCATCTGTGCGTCCGCTCCAGTGCTTCTTCTTGATATTTCAAATTTTCGGCTGGGCTAGTGCATTCGTCGAATGCAAAAATTATATCCACGCCGAGGTTGTGCTGAATTTGGATCGATTTCTCCGGCGTAATGTAATGAACACTACCGTCCAAATGCGACTTGAAGGAGACGCCGTCAGACCCTATTTTGGCCAGGCGAGGCGCATCTGAATCATCAGCACCCCCTCCTTTCTCCTCCCCCTTGATAAGGGGGAGGTTGGGTAAGGGTCTTATCTTTGAGATTTCTTTCCCATAAGCCGCCCCTAAAGAAAAAACTTGAAAACCTCCGGAGTCCGTCATCAAAGGACCCGGCCAATTCATAAATTTGTGCAAGCCGCCGGTCGCGGCCACCAATTCATCCCCAGGCTGTAAATAAAGATGATAAGTATTAGCAAGTATAACTTCCGCGCCAAGGTCTAAAACCTGCTCTGGGGTCAAGGCCTTCACGCTCGCCTTGGTCCCGACCGGCACAAAGGCCGGAGTATGAATCACGCCATGCGCAGTTGTCAAGATTCCTGCACGTCCTAAATATTTTTTTCCACTAAAGGCGGATCCGTCTCGGGCGGAAATTTTTTTTTAATTTTAAAATGCATTACTTTTGCGTCTCTACCTCCACGAATTTCAATTCCTGTATATTGACCGGACTGGTAAGAAGAGCCTTCACAAAAGGATCGCGCGGGTCAGAAATGATGGTTTCCACAATCCCGACCACATAGGGGATAATTCCAGGCAAAACTACTTGGTCTCCTTTCTCTAACTTTAAGTCTCTCGGCATGATCATTTCAAAATTCCCGCCCCCGCGCCCGACTAGTTCCAAAAAAACACCTTGCCTACCGGCAGGCAGGTTTTTTTCAACAACTACGACTTGCGTTTTTTCGCCGTTACTCGAAAACAAAATCACTTTTGAAGAATTGTGGTAAATGTTTGCGATCCTCCCAATCAGCACATTGCCCAAAGCCAAAACTCTCTCGCCCGATTTTATGCCTAGATCGGCGCCGATGTCGAGAACTAAAGTGTCGTATGGGCTTTGGTTCGGCTTTGATAAAATGCTCCCTAAAACCACCTTTGTTTTTTCATCTTTTCTGTCCAGAATTTCTTTTAGATTCTCATTTTCATACAAAAGAGAATTGTAATTTGACATTCTGGCTTCATTTTCAGTTATTTTAGACTGTAAATTTTGATTTTCAAGGTAAAGAGAATTTTTGGAAGCAAAATATGAACGGGCGCTGTTTAATTTTCCACCAACATTATTCCCAAAAATCAAAATCGGGCGAAAAACGGTATGGGAGAAATAAGCGAGACCATTCCACAAACCGAATCTAAAATAAAATAAGACGAGCAAAATGATAGCCGAAAATACGGCGTATAAAATTTTCTTTCTTTGTATTTTTTTATCGAGGAGGTAACTCATCTTGATTTCCAATCAGAACTTCTTTAAAAAATGACAGATCATCTAGGATTATTCCGGTCCCGCGGGCCACCGCCGAAAGCGGATCTTCCACCACGTATACCGGAATTTTTAGAACGCTTTGCAATAGTTGGTCGAGCCCGGAGATCAGGGCCCCGCCGCCAGAGAGATTGATGCCTCGATGCATGATGTCCGACAAAATTTCCGGAGGGGTCGTCTCCAACATATCTTTCACCCCGTCGCATAATTCTCTGATAGAGAATGCGAGAGCTTCGCGAATATCCGAATCCGTCACGGTCACCGCCCGAGGCAAGCCAGTTAAAATATCCCGTCCGTGCACTTCAGCCTCCATATATTCCCCGGGAATAACCGAACCAATCGCAATCTTGACCATCTCAGCAGTCCGCTCGCCCACCAATATTTTAAATTCATCGCGCATATAGGTAATTATATCGTCGTTCAATCTATCACCGGCTATTTTTAAGTTTTTGGACTTCACCACTCCTCCAAGAGAAATCACGGCAATATCCGTCGTACCCCCGCCGATGTCGATGATCATTGAGCCGACCGGATCCTTAATTGGCAGCCGCACCCCGATCGCCGCCGCCATAGGCTCTTCTACCAAGAAAACTTCACGCGCGCCAGCCGAACAGGCCGCATCGTAAACCGCGCGCGTTTCCACATTTGTGGTGCCAGTCGGTACCCCGACCAAAACTCTTGGCCGCGCTAATTTTTTTGACATTTTATCCGCCTTATTAATCAGATACGAAAGCATTTCTTCGGTAACTTCAAAGTCCGAGATGACGCCGTCCACTAATGGACGAATGGCCTTGATATGCCCTGGGGTGCGGCCAAGCATCTCTTTAGCTTTAGCGCCGACAGCCAGAACTTGATTGGTCTTGATATTGACAGCCACCACTGAAGGCTCATTGATAACAATGCCGTGGCCTTTCAAATACACTAAGGTATTGGAAGTGCCTAAGTCGATGCCGATGTCGTTAGAAATTAATTTGTAAATTTTTTCGAACATAGTTGCAGATAGCGCCTTGCAGATAGCGCCTAAAGCCCTATCTAGATAGATAGGGCTTTAGGCGCTATCTGGGCTAATAATTCTTTGAAAGAAATAATTTTGCCTTTTTCTTCATTCCTTTTTTTTATCTCTACGCCCTTCTCCTTCAGACTCCTCTCTGACACAACTACTCGGTAAGGCATACCTAGAAGATCTGCATCGGCAAATTTTTCGCCAGCCGATATACCCTCACGATCGTCGAACAAAACTTCAATATTATTCCTCTCTAAACTTTCATAAACTTTCCCAGCTTGCTCTTTTACCTCTTTATCTTCACCGAGCGCAAGCAAATGAACCTGGAAGGGCGCGATAGATTCCGGCCAAATAATGCCTTTGTCGTCGGAAAGAACTTCCACCACCGTCCCCATGAGACGGGAGAGCCCAATGCCATAACAACCCATTAAAACTGGGTGTTTTTGCTCTTGGTCGTCAGTAAAAGACAGGTCGAAGGGCTTGGAATATTTTGTTTTAAGATCAAAAATATTTCCAACTTCGATGGATTTATGCTCCACCAATTTTTCTTTGATTAAATGAAACTGGATCAAAACTTCATCATTCAACACTTCTTTATTAAGAGCGGTGCCGCTAGCTTCATCAATATAAATGGTATCCTCTCCGAGCGAAGTGATGGTCTGAAATTCGTGCGAATATTTGGAGAAAGTGCCGCCGGAAGCAAAAGTGAGATAAGTCAAGTGGCCAATCCCAACCCGGTCGAAAATGGTTTTGTAAATCTCCTTCATTTTTTCATAAAATTTTTCAAAATCCTCTGCAGAGGTATGAAATGAATACATGTCTTTCATCATAAATTCGCGACCCCGCAAGATGCCACTTTTAGCTCGGAGTTCCATCCGAAACTTGTTTTGAATCTGATAAATAGCCAGAGAAGAATTTTTAGGAAAATTTTTATAGGAAGAAACATAATTTTTCAAAATTGGCACGACAATTTCTTCGTGAGTCGGCCCGAGCGCAACCTCTCTGCCCGAGATGTCGCTCACTTTATATAAATCTGTCATGGTCTCCCAGCGACCAGTTTTTTCCCAATTTTCTTTTGGTTGCATCGAGGACATCAAAACTTCCTGGCCGCCCACCTTGTTCATTTCCTCTCTGATGATATTTTCAATTTTCTTGAGCACTCGTAATCCTAAGGGCAGATAACTATAAACCCCTGCGAGCTCCTTGTGAATAAAACCGCCGCGTATGAGAAGTTCGGCATTGCGGGAAACCTCCTCGGAAGATGCCTCCTTCCTAGTTTTAGTAAAAAGTTGTGATTGTCTCATCAGCTCATCTTAACCGAAAAAGGGCTTTTGGTCAAAGACAAATTTAATTCTCACCCAGAATTTTTATTAATGCCAGCTCTAGCGGCAATTCGGCTATAAATGCGTTATCTATGTCTTGGTAACTTTCTAACAGGGTAGATATGGCCGGCGAGCGGAGCATTCCCCCCGAGTCTTTTTTCACCAGTTCTTGCAAAAATTTCAAATCAGCTTCCGATATATCTCCCTGCCTACCGGCAGGGAGGCTGCCATCCAATAATTTTGGCGCATAGCGCAAGATTATCGCCAGGCGGAATTTTTCGATGATGAGTTTGAGATAAAGCCGCATATCCAAATTTTCTTCTGCCGCAGTTTGCACTGCCAAAATCCCTTTCTCTATATTTTTTTCGGCAATCGAGGAAATAAAATTATTCACCAGCGTGGTCTTCGGCGCGCCGGTGATCGATTCCACGTCTTCTCTAGTAATTTTTACAGACCTCTCGCCAACCCTCCCCTTGTCAAGGGGAGGGCGAAGGGTGGGGTGGAAATTTAAAACTTTTTGCAATTCCCCTAGTCCGTCGCGGAAAGATCCATCGGCTAAAATTGCTAAAAGCTCGGCGCTGCCGACATCCAATTCAAAGCCTTCAGCTTTGGCGACATCCATCAACATTTTTTTGAGAGCGGTGTCGGATGCTTTTTTGAAAGTGAAGACCTGACAGCGGGAAATAATTGTCTCTGGAACTTTCTGCAGCTCCGTGGTGGCTAAAATAAAAATGACATGCTTCGGCGGCTCTTCCAGAGTTTTTAACAGTGCGCCCCAAGCATCCTTGGAGAGCATGTGCACTTCATCAATGATGAAAACTTTATATTTGGAATCAAAAGGCAGAACCCGTACCCCATCGCGCAGGAGCTTGACGTCTTCGATTCCCCTGTTCGAGGCAGCGTCTATCTCATACAAATCATTTGCCGACACACCTATAGCACTAGCAAAAATCCGAGCCACCGAAGTCTTGCCCGTGCCCCGCGAACCCACAAAAAGGTAAGCATGCGAGACCTTATTCGTCTCTACAGAGCTTTCCAAGACCTTTACGATATGATCCTGCCCCAAGACTTCTTCGAAGCTTATCGGGCGGTATTTGCGATATAATGCCAAATCATGCATGAGATTATTCTACCCTATTTTTATTAAAAATTCATTCACTACAGCTTCCACCTGCTTTGCATCAACGGTATCCATCAATTTCACCCGCAATTCCTTTGCTCCATCGAAGCCATTTACATACGCCTTGAAATGTTTTTTCATAATGGCGAAATTTTTGTGAGCCCCGAGCATTTTTTCAAAAAGTTTGGTGTGTTCGACCATGACGCGAAGTTTTTCTTCTGTAGTTTTGTCAAAGAGACACTTTGACATCTGATTCTGTGTCAAAGTGTCTCTTTGACAGGCAAAAACCCAAGGATTTCCAAACATCGCTCTCCCGAGCATTACTCCATCGCAACCGTATTCTTCACATTTCTTCCTCCCGTCGTCAATGTCTTTAACATCGCCGTTACCGATGAGTAAAATTTCTTTCCCACTATTTTTTATAAGTTCTTTTATTTTTTGTATATATTCCCATTGTGCCGGAACAAGAGACAATTCTTTGGAAGTACGCAAATGAATCGTCAGAGCGGCGATGTTTTCTTTTAAAAGTTCTGGAATCCAAGTATCTATTTCTTCTTTATTAAAACCGATTCTGGTTTTTACCGATACAGGAATATTTAATCCCGCCGCTTTGATTCCGGCGTGGACTGCTTGGATTATCTTACGCGCCCGCTCGGGATTTTTTATCATACCGGCTCCAGCCCCCTGACTGACTACCGATCTGTCCGGGCAACCCATATTTATATCAATTCCGTCAAAACCAAGGCTGGCGACATATTGGCAAGCCTTTTTCATATTCTCCGGGTTGGCACCAAAAAGTTGAGCCACGATAGGTCTTTCCGCCTCGCTAAATTCAAGCATATGCGACAATTTTTTTCTGCCAAGCTTGTCGCACAAACCATCCGCTGATACGAATTCAGTCCAAAAAACAATCCTGTTTCTATTTTCCCTGTTCTTGCTGTATTTAGCTATGATGCGGCGAAAAGCAACATCAGTAACATCCGACATCGGCGCCAGACAGAAAAAAGGTTTTTTGAGTTCTTTCCAGAAATTTTTCATTATCTGAATTTATAGTAAACTTTATTTCCATATCGCAGGTCGATATATTCTAGTGAAGCATATTTATTTTTGAAATTTGATTTCAAGGGTTCGGCATCCAAAGCAGTTTGCAGGTTTTCTGAAATTGCCTCCAAGTTAAAATCTTTTTTAAATATTATTTTAGGAGAGTAGGGGGATTTTGAAGAAAGATAAATTTCAATGTCTTCACCCACCAGGTAAAGAGACGTCGGCTTGATACCCAGGTCTAGAAGCGTATTTTTAAAAGCAATAACTTTATCGAAAATTTCGGGAGCAAAATTGTCTCCGGAGAGCGGCCCGAAAAATTTGAAATACACATTGCCGGAAAAATACGGCACCGTGTCGAAAACATAGCCGCTACTATCCATAAAAGAGCATTTTTCGGGTTCCTCGCACCAGAGGTAAGTTGCTTCTCGCTCGGTTAGTTGTACTTCTAATATTTTTTGATCTTTGATAGATATGTCTATGTCCTTGATCCTTTTAAATTTATGATACAATTCTGTTTCGATTTTCTTTTTCGGGTAAAATAAAATATTAGTTTTTGGTAAAAACCATAAATAATTTCCGGTAATTTCTGTCTCGACAGCAGTTTTTACTGTGGGCGCATCTATCGCTCCGCTCGATATTATCTTTACTTCCTTAATGTTTAGAGCCGACAGGCGAGAAAGATAAATCAAACCAGCAAAAATAGTCGCCAAAGAAAATACAACCAGCAAAAACTTGCCGAAAAAAATCCGGCGCCTCTTTCTCTTTAACTCCAAAAGCCGTGGAGAATTTAAAATGTTTCGACCTTTCATATAAGTAACTGTAACATGAATAAGTATTATGACAACTTCAACTCCTTAACCAGCATTATAGGCGAAACAATTTTTACTCCTTGAATTGTTTTGCCGAAATAAACACCAAAATCTCGCTTATCACCAGTCAAAAGGTGTGTCGCTTGTCCAGCAATTGCTCCGCCGAGAATTGGAATATCTTTTGCGGATAAGTCGACTTTTAAATCAGTAGCGATTGCGGAAATAAGTTTGCATTTTTTGACTAGCTCATCCAAACGATAGAGGACTTCCGGAGATTTTAATTCTAAATTGCGTCTTACTTCTTCCACAGCACAAACATTCGTCAGACAATTCGCCTGATCAAAAAGTACATCCAAAAAATCACTCATTCGGCTTCCCGATTGGGCTGCTGAAAAAAGGATATTAGCATCTAGAAAAATTCTCATTTCTTATTGAAGCGATACCCAGAAAGAGCTTTTTCGTTGTTTTGACGAAATTCTTCTAGCCGCTTTTCAGAATATAATTCCACAGGGAAAGTAGCTCCGACACGCAACAAAATGCCTTCGTTTGTTTCTTCGGCAATTACCTGATTAAGGCTCTTACCACCGAAAATACGCCGCATTTCCTTAGGTAATGTCAGTGTACCTCGTTCATTAATGTTGATAACTTTTGTCATAAATTCATTATTTCACACTTTCATCTTTTATGCAAGTCCTTTAATAAATTCCCTATCCCCCATGTATTTTCGTAAAACTTCCGGAATTTTTATGGAGCCATCTTTTTGCTGATAGTTTTCTACAATGGCTACGAGGATCCTCGGAGTCGCTACGGCGGTGCTATTTAGGGAATGCACAAAACGAGACTTGCCTTCGGCGTCTTTATAGCGGATGTTAAATCTTCTAGTTTGAAAATCGTGATAATAGGACGCGCTAGAGAGCTCGCGGTATTGATTTTGCGACGGGATCCAGGCTTCGGTGTCGTAGCTTTTGACATGGGCCGCTTTCAAATCTCCGGTGCAGATTTCGAGCCGGCGGTACGGAATGCCAAGTGATTCTAAAAATTCTTCAAAATTTTTATTTATTTCTTCGTGATATTTGACGGACTCTTCGTGGCTGGCTTCGCAGAGGATAAGCTGTTCGAGTTTATAAAATTCCTGCACCCGGATAAGGCCCTTGGTGTCTTTGGAATGCGCGCCGGCTTCTCTTCTATAGCACGGAGAAAATGCCAAATATCGTTTCGGCAATTTTTCTCTCGGGATAATTTCATTACTATGATAGCCCATCATCGGTATCTCCGCGGTGCCGGAGAGATAATCCCCGTCCTGCGTCTGATAAATATCTTCAGCGCCGCCAGGCAGATGCCCCGTGCCGTAGAGATGCTGCTTGTGGACAATTGCCGGGGCGATAAAATTACTAAACTTTTTCTTTTGAAAAAATTCTCGGGCGTAATTCCAAATTGCCCAACTCATTTCCGCTCCGTCATTTTGCAAAAAGTAACCTCGAAAGCCGTGCACTTTGACACCCCTTTCAAAATCCACCATCTTGAGTGCGGTCATGAGCTCGACATGGTCCTTCGGTGGGAAATCAAATTTCGGTTTCTCACCCCACGTCAGAATTTCTTTGTTGTCTTCCTCGCCTTTCCCTTCCGGCACGGTCATATCCGGGACATTCGGCACCGCGAGCATCATCTTTTGCCACTCTTCGATTGTTTTTTTTAATTTTTCTTCTTTGTTCTTAATATCTTCTTTCACCCCGCGCATTTCTTCGATCAGCTGTATTTTAAGCGCCGAATCTTGGTCGCGAGCGATGTCATTTGAGACTCGATTCACTTCGGCCCGCAAGTCCTCTATTTCTTTGAGCTGTTTCAAGCGTTCATCGTCGAGAGCGATAAGCTGGCCAATATCCACTTCCACCCGTTTTTTCTTGGCGCCTTCCTGGACTATGTCTTTATTATCCCGAATGAATTTTATGTCTAACATGTTATAATCATATCATGGAAATTAAAAAATTACCAAAAACTAAATTTCCTAAAGCGCTTTTGGAAATCCCTCAACCCCCGGAAGACCTTTGGATCATCGGCGATTTGCCAAGCAACGAAAATTTAATTTATCTATGCGTGGTGGGATCGAGAAAATTTACTTCATACGGAAAAGAAGCGTGTGAAAAAATAATTACTGGCTTAAAAGGATATCCGATAGTAATAGTCTCTGGTTTTGCCATGGGTATAGACACGATCGCTCACAAGAAGGCGATGCAAATAGGAATGAAAACGATTGTCTTTCCCGGCTCAGGACTCTCTGCTTCTGCAATGTATCCAAAAACCAATGTGCGGTTGATGCAAGAAATCGTAGATTCCGGCGGCTGTTTAATTTCAGAATTTGAACCTGATTTCAAAGCGACCCAGTGGAGCTTCCCGATGCGAAATAGATTGATGGCAGGTATTTCGAAAGCGGTGCTCATAATTGAAGCCGAAGAAAAGTCCGGCACACTTATCACCGCACGACTGACCACAGAGTACAATCGTGATTTACTAGCAGTGCCAGGGTCAATTTTTTCTTCAAATTCTAAAGGCACAAATAGATTATTGAGGCAGGGCGCCACTCCCATCACTTGCTCGGAAGATGTATTGGAGGCGCTTGGTTTTGAATTGCCAAAAGACGAAGAAAAACAAGCCAGGCTTTTTGCAGATTTGTCACCAGAAGAAAAAAAAATTACTGAGTTGTTGCGCGAACCAATATTTCGCGACGATCTGATTCGCACCATGAAACTTCCTATTCCAGCCGCTAATGCAATGCTTACGATAATGGAAATCAAAGGACTGATCAAGGAAGAATTAGGGGAAATACGACTTGTTTATACATAAGATGCTATAAAAATATTAATCCCTAAATTGAACAAGACATTAATTTGCAAAGTGGGTAAGTCTCTGCTATACTGCTTGCATGCCAAAAATAAAAGATATTGAAATTTCGGACACCATTATTGAAAAAATGTTCAAAGTCGGAGCGCATTATGGTTATTCGAAAACGCGAAGGCACCCAAGTCTGTCAAAATATATATACGCCACCAAAAATAAAACAGATATAATTGATTTGGAAAAAACGAGCAAGATGCTGGAGAGAGCGTCCGAATTTGCCAAAAGTTTGGGTGCCGCTGGTAAAATTATACTTTTCGTCGGCACTAAGCCCGAAGCCAAAAATATAACTAAAAACATAGCCGAATCTTTAAATATGCCTTATGTTGCTGAGCGCTGGATTGGAGGCACTTTGAGTAATTTTACTGAAATAAAAAAAAGAATCATGGAGTTGGAAAATTATCGCAAAGATAGCGCGGAAGGCAATCTTGATAAGTATACCAAAAAAGAACGAGTGGTAATGGCGAAAAAAATGGAAAAACTTGAAAGATATTATTCCGGGCTGATTGGCTTGAAAAAAGCTCCGGACGCGCTGTTTATTATTGACGCCAGGGGCGAACATATTGCCGCTACCGAAACTCAAAAATCAAATGTGCCGATAATTTCTCTGATCAATTCAGATTCAAACATTAAAGGCATTGAGTACCCTATTATCGGCAATGATTCCAGCATTCCTTCGATAAAGTTCTTCGGAGAGACCATAGCAAGCGCTTACAAAAGCGGAACTGTGGTCGTCCCGATCAAAGAATAATATGCCACTTTCCATAACAACCGAGATAATCAAAGAATTAAGGGATGCCACTGGTATTTCGGTAATGCAGTGCAAACACGCTCTGGAAGAGGCCGAAGGCGATATGAAAAAAGCGCTAGCAATCTTGAAAAAGACCAGCTCGGACATTGCGCTCAAAAAAGGCAGCCGCGAGGTTAAAGACGGCGCGGTAACGATCAAGCTAAAAGACCTGCCTGCGCAGGCAGGCAAAAAAGCGGTCTTAGTTTCTCTTTTGTGTGAGACGGATTTTGTTGCTAGAAATGAGGACTTTACCACTCTCCTCGGCAAACTCGCCGATATTGCACTTTCGAAGGGGTTAGAGAAGATGAAAGTTTTGGCCAAAGATCTGATCGATCCTATCATCCAAAAAACTGGAGAAAATATTCAGCTCGGAGACGCCTATGAAGTATCAAACAAAGACAAAGGTTATCTGGGAAGTTATGTACATAATAACAAGATCGCGGTGATCACGAGTTTGGAAGGAGGTAGCGCGGAGCTGGCCCGCGATATAGCCATGCATATTGCCGCCATGAAACCGGAATATATAACTAGCGAGGAAATAACTCCCGACACCAAGCAAACAATCACCGAAGTTTTTCAGAAAGAAATTGCTCTCATCGACAAGCCGGAAGAAATAAAAAAGAAAATACTGGATGGCAAGATAGGAACTTACTTCAAAGAAAAGACGCTCTCGGAGCAGGCATTCATCAAGGATTCTGGAGAAACCGTGGGCCATCTTCTCCAAAAAAATAAGGCCAAGATAAAGGAGATAAGGCAGTGTTCAGTTTAAAAATAAAACGATGATGTATTTTTTATTAATTTTATTCTTTGCGTCGCTCACTGCCATTATCCTTATGATCAGTAGAAAGTTGGTCATCATGGAGCATGATCAGATTGTAGATCATGAAGAAGTCTTGTTCGAAGTTCCTTTCTTGAAAGAAATCAAGCACCTAATGGTGAAAAATATGCGAAAGCACGGATACACCGGGCTAGTGACTAGCCTGCGATTTTATGTGAAGTCCACTAATTTTCTGAAAGACAAATACCAGGACATGAAAACTAAAGTAAAAAATAAAATCCAAGAAAATAATACAAACAGCCAAAATAAAGAAATTTCTAAATTTTTGAAAATTATCGGGGACTACAAGCAAAAAATCAGAGACATTAAGAACAAAATTAAAAAAGAGGAAAATTTGTAAATACTATGGATGTCGTTCCCCTCGATTCTCATTTCCTCCCCAGAACTTTTTTCACCGCCTCTTTGACGAATTGAACGCCCATACCATAATGCTCCACGAGCTCATCTGGTGTGCCACTTTGTCCAAATTTATCTTGCACGCCGATGAATTCGATGGGCACCGGAAAATTTTGCGCGAGAATTTCGGCTACGGCCGAACCCATGCCGCCGGCTACTTGGTGCTCTTCGACAGTCACGATTCTTTTGGTCTCTCTGGCAAGAGTTATGATGGCATTTTTATCTATGGGCTTGATGCCCGAGAGATTCATAACTTTTGTTTTGATTCGCTGTGATTCTTCTCCGGATTCCAATTCTTTGGCCGCGAGAAGCGCGCGATGCATCAGAGACCCGGTTGCGATGATGCCCACTTGGGCCAGCCCTACCTCCGGCAGCCAATAAATTTCCGCTTTGCCGAGCGCAAAAGGAGTTTCTTCGGTAGTGATGATCGGGGTTTTGTCCCGCGCAAGGCGGAGATATGCTGGTCTCTTACTCGTTCCCAAAGCCAGCGTCGCCTTTTTCGCTTCGATGCTGTCGCAAGGACTCACCACATCCATATTTGGAATTACCCGCATCAAAGCGATATCTTCCAGCGCCTGATGCGTCCCACCGTCAGCCCCCACTGAGATTCCACCGTGCGAACCCACGACCACCACTTTGCGATCATTGTAGGCGATAGTCGTCCGGATCTGCTCCCAATTGCGCCCAGGGCTGAACATTGCATAGCTCGAGATAAAAGAAATTTTGCCCATGGCCGCCATACCAGAAGCAACTGTAGCCAAATTTTGCTCCGCCACCCCAATTTCCACAAAACGCTCCGGAAACTTTTCTTTAAAAAAAATCATTTGGGTAGACTCCGTCAAATCTGCGCATAAGGCGACCACGTTTTTATCCAACTCCCCCGCCCGGAGCAACCCTTCACCGAAACCTTTTCGGATTGGCACTTGCTCACAATCTGCATTGAATATTTTAGGGTTTAGTTTTAATTTGGGATTTAACATAAATTTTAATTTTTTATTTTTTTATCTTCTTTGAACTTCTTATCCTTGTCTCCGCTTTGCCGATAGCGTCAGGAGTAGGAAGCTCTTCCGGCATTGTACCACCAAGGCTTACAATTGTATTTCTTACTTTTTGACCTACATTAAAATGTGCTAGATTTGCGTTTCCTTCACCTTTAATATTTTCTGCGTTTTCTTGTCTTCGTGTTTGAATGGCAAAGTAAGTTTGACCTTTTGCAACTACAACCTTAGTGGGATCTGAATTTTGAACAATTAGATAACAAGCGTAGCGAGAAAGATATATGGTATCCACAGGTCTTTCCGCGCCAGATCCAATTGGAACCATTTCGTCGGTATGGACAAAATGGTTGTGGATAACTTCTCCACTATTTTCGCAAGCTATTTTAGCCTTTTCAATAACTCCTAAAAATTTTCTGTAATCAGCATACTCTAAAATTTCTGAGAGTTCACGAGATGACCAATATTCTTTGCCATTATTGTCCAATTTTTTTATTGTTTCAAATATATTTTCTTTCATATATTTAAATTTATTGATGCTCGCTTCGAATCTTGCCACCAAGTGTTCGCAATTCGTGAAGTGCCATCTTGGCTTCTTCTTTATTTGGAGGTTTGCCATGCCACTTATAATCCCTTTCAAACTCGTGCACGCCCTTGCCTGGAATATTGTGCGAGATAATGACCGTAGGTTTTTCATATATCGCTTGCGCTTCTTCGACTGCTTCATTGAGCGTTCTAAAATCATGCCCGCCGACCTCAACCACATGCCAGTTAAAAGCCCGCCATTTGTCTACCAGCGGCTCGAGCGGCATGATATTTTCGGTAAAGCCATCGATCTGAATATTATTTCGGTCAACAACCGCAATTAAATTCCGCAATTTATTTTTTCCCGCCAACATAATCGCTTCCCAAGTATTGCCTTCATCATGTTCTCCATCCGACATGAAACAATAAATAAATCGATCTTTGTCTTTGCCGTCCATCCGGTCTGCCAAAGCCATGCCCGTCGCCTGCGAAAGCCCAAGGCCAAGCGGCCCGGAAGAAGTTTCGAGATATGGTAAATACTCCCGATGCGGATGTCCTTGGAGTCGGGTACCAAATTTGCGCAAAGTCTTCAGTTCTTCTAATGGAAAATATCCAGCGTGGGCCATCGTTGCATACAAAACTGGACAGATGTGTCCGTTACTAAGCACGAGTCTGTCGCGCTCTTCCCAATCCGGCTTCTTGGGATCAAGTTTTAAAATGTGGAAATAAAAAAGCGTAAAAATATCCGCCATGCCCAAGGGCCCCGCCGTGTGCCCGCTCCCCGCAACGAGCAACATCTCAATAATACTTTTGCGAATCTCGTTCGCTTTTATTTCTAGCTCTTTTATTTTTTCTTCAGTTAAAAGCACAGCTTCATTATACCAAACTTTGGAAGCTTTGTAGTACACCGATAGGGTCTCCGCTCTTCCAGATACTAGAACCCACGGTGAGCCGGTCTGCGCCGGCCACTACAATACTTTCTGCATTCTGCAGATTAATACCAATATCCACGGATATTACAATTCCTGGCAGATTTTTTTTAAGAAGTTTTATGTTTTCTAAGGCTTGGTCGGAAAACTTTTCACCTTGAAATCCTATCTTATCCGAACCCATGCAGTGCAAGAAATCAACTTTGTGTGAAAGTCTAGACACCATCGACAAATCATCGCTCGGCTTGAAAGCAAGCCCAATTTCCACATTATCTCTGATATACACATCCAAACCTTCAAAGAACTGTTCAAAGTCTTCGATATTCCCTCCCAAATCTGGATGAAAAATCATTCTTCTCGGCCCCAATTTCATATACAAATCAAAATTCTCCACCGCATCAGCGACCATCAAATCAAATTCAAAATCAAAATCGTCCCAAAACGGCATTCCTTCTTCTTCACTTATAATTTTTTTGAAATCCGAGTCTTCAAAACCACCCAATTGACCTCCGCCATATGGCCAGGTGACGCTAGACGTCAATACACCGTCGCAAATGTCTATATGCACGCATTTTACATGCTCACGTAAAGATGTCAGCTTGTTTTTTATTTCGTTAAAATTTTTTTCCAAAATTGCCGGAATTATTTCACTCATAGCTTTGTTTGATATTCAACTTCGCTTTTTGTTTTTTAACTTCCTCGACGAGTAAGTTATGAAAAACACCATTGGAAGAGATGAAGTGGTGTTCGGGAAATTTCCAAGGACTGCCATCAAGCATTGTTATTGTACCTCCTGCTTCTTGCACTAACAAAGTCCCTGCAGCAAAGTCGTAAGTATATGACCACCCAAGCTGAATATTTGCCTCTATTCCGCCACGAGCTATATATGAGAGTTCAAGGGCAGTACACCCCAAATTTCTCGTCGAACGAATAATGTTGGGTAAATCATGAAAAAGTTCCAGAAAAAGTTTTTTCTCTACATCCAACTTTCCAGGAGATACTGTGATAATAGCACGATCTTTATCATCTTTTGAAACAAATATTCTTTTATTATTTAAATACGCTCCTTTTCCCTTGGATGCATAAAAAAGAGAGCGAGCAACAGGATTATAAACCACACCTATAATTACTTTATCCTGATATACAAGAGCAATAGAAACCGCAAAAATAGGAATACCATTAACAAAATTTCTTGTGCCATCGACAGGATCAACATGCCATACATAGTCACTTTCTTGACCCGCCATACCCATCTCTTCACCTAAAATTGAATGAGTAGGAAAGGCATTTAGTATTATTTTTTTTATTACTTCTTCGGATTCTCTATCAGCCAAAGTAACAATGCTGGTATCTTCTTTAAATTCTTTCAATATCTCCGTCTCAAAATATTTTTCCAGAATCTTTCCTGCCTCGAGCGCCGCTTTTATCGCTACTTTTAAGAATTCTGATTTATTTTCCATTATTTTTGCAATTTAATATTGTCTATCTTGGCCAACCTGCGAACGTGCCTTTCCGAACCGGAATACGGGGTCTTGAGCCACTCATCTACCGCCATCATCATTGCCTCTTCGGTCAAAAAGCGGGCTCCTAAAGATAAAACATTAGAATTGTTGTGTTCACGCGAACGGACTATGATATCCGCTTCATCGTCCACCACGACTGGCGTCTTACCGTAATAAACCATAGCCCGCACATTCGAAAATTTATTCGCGGCTATAGCTTCGCCCTGCCCCGTCGCTCCGATTATAATGCCCTTCACATTTTCTGGGTCTTTGGAGACCTCTTCGGCTACCGGAATCACAAAGTCCGGATAATCGTCATGCTCATCATATTCAAAGGCGCCCCTATCAACAACTTCATATCCCTCTCCCTTCAAAGTGGAGACAAGCTTTTCCTTGAGCACATACCCCGCATGATCTGTTCCAATAAATATTTTCATGAGTTTATTATAGCACCTCTTGCACTAAATCTTAATTTCTAATTTTCCCCCTAGCGCGGTTGAAAGCTTTTTCAAGAAAGAAATAGTTGGGTTATACGCCCCGGATTCGAACCGAGCTATCGCTGGCTGCTTGGTGCCGAGCTTCTTGGCTAAATCTTTCTGAGACATTTTATTTTTTAGCCGCATTTTTATCATTGCGCGAACAATAGCAAACTCTGGCTCCAGGTCATCATAAGCCTTTTTAAACTTTAGATCCTTCATCCATTTATTATGAAGATTAGAAAAATTGGTCATATCTTTTATTGATTTTTTTTGTTCTTTTTTCATACTTAAGAGTATAACATATGCGTTATATTATGCAAGTGGATAACTTAAAGAATTGTGTCATATCTTCTTTTAGCTAAATCCAATTCCCGCTTTGGTATCTTGTCACTCTTTTTTATAAGGGCATGAAGCAAAATAGCGTAATTTTCATAAAAACAATATATTATCCTAATAGGAATTTTGCCTGATATGCGTAATTCAAAAAGTCCTTCACCTAAACTTTTACTATAAGGCATCGCAATATCATTCCCAGCCATCATTAACATATGCACAACTTTTGAAACTTTACTTCTAGTAGTTTCTTCTAAATTATCTAAGAATTTATCTATATCAGTTGTAAAGTTTTTTATTTCCATTTTTGAAACTAAATACTTTTATTTCTATTTTTTATTTTTCCGTAAATCCAGCCGAAAAACATTCCGATTATGAAATAGGGTAAAATATAAAGAAGAATTTTGGAAATATTTAGGTTATAACTTTCAGAAAAAGGTAACATAAAAATTTGATATAAAAGAGGTACGCTCGTTATAATTACCCCTCCCCTCAACCAATATCTTTTTTGTTTCATAAATTTATTTTATAGAATTACCTGTTTTAATAACACCTGTCGCAAGAACGGTTCTTGCGAAAACTCTTGCGAAAACTAAAATTTTATTTATTCAGTTCTCCACGCATTGCTTTTATAACTGCTATACAAATTACACTAACCAATACTACAAATATTATCCAAAAAAGTAGGGGTCGATGTGTTACTAAAAAATCTTGAACCACCACCAATTGCAAAGTTGCATAAAGAAATACAATCACAGACAAAATTACAGGCGTTTTCATATATTTACCCGACCAGCTTTTACTCAAAACCAAAAATGTTGTGAACACAATGAGCGTGACAACCGCATATGGCACTCTTTGGTCAAAAAAATAATTACCTAAAATTGCATAAACTGCCGGTCCAACAAAAGGAAGAATCGGTAGATTCACCACAAACCAAATTCCTCCAATCCAATTTAAAACTTTTTGTCTATTCATAAATTTATTTTATTGAATTACCTGTTTTAATCACATGCTCGACTAAAGTATGCGTATACCCCATCTCGTTGTCATACCAACCCATGACTTTTATGAGGTTTCCGCCGACGACACGGGTGAGTTTTAAGTCCGCGATAGATCCATATGGATTGCCTAAAATATCGCTGGAGACAAGTTCTTCTTCGGTCACATTAAAAATTCCTTCCCATCTTTTTTCTTGCGCCGCTTTTTTGAGAATTTCATTTACTTCTTCTATGCTCGTACCTTTCTTGGAAATAAAAGTGATATCCACAATTGACCCGGCAGGCACCGGCACCCGCATCGAAATGCCATCAAAAAGTCCGGAGAGCTTGGTAAACGCTTTGGTCACGGCTATGGCTGCACCCGTCGAGCTCGGCACGATATTTTGCGCTGCGGCGCGGCCTTCACGAAAATCTTTTTTGTTTGGCCCATCGACGATTGACTGGCTGGCGGTATATCCATGCACCGTATTCAAAAGCGCTTTGTCAATTCCTAAAGCTTCGTCTAAAATAGCGATCAGAGGCGAAGCGGCGTTGGTGGTGCAAGACGCGTTGGAAGTAATATCGCAAGTGCCGAATTTTTCTTCATTGACACCCATCAAAATTGTCTCGCCTAAAGTTGCGGAAGTTGCGGAAGCCTTGCTTCCGCCAACTGGCGGAAGCAAGGCTTCCGCAGAATCTTTGACAGGCGCAGAAATAACAACTTTTTTTGCCCCTGCGTCAAGATGCACTTTCGCCTTCTCATAATTCACAAAAAGCCCGGTGGATTCCACCACTACATCCACACCCAAATCTTTCCAGGGAAGTTTATTCGGCTCTTTTTCCGCTAGAACTCTTACCTTTTTATCACCAATCACAATATAATTGTCGCTTGTCCCGTTAGAGCCCTGAGAATTCTGGACTCGCACGGGATGATCCCACTTATGATAGACAGTATCGTATTTCAAAAGATATGCCATGTTCTCCACAGACCCAAGATCATTCACCGCCACAATCTCAATCTCCGGCCGCTCCCAAGCGACTTTCAAAAACGCTCTGCCGATTCTCCCAAAACCATTAATGCCAACTTTGATTGTTTTCATAGTCAATATTATAACATGTATTTTTATTTATAAAAATCTTTTCTGTGCCCAAATCTTAAAAAATAAGCCGTATTTTGTCTTACATCAAAAGAAGCTCTATAATCTCCTATCCTCATACGATAATCACCAAATTCAAAACCCTCGAGCCTTTTCGAGAAATTAAGCGGATTACTGGTTTTAAAAATAAAATCCAACTTTTGAAGAATTCTTTTCTGAATTGATTTTGGAAGTATTGATAAAGTTTTTACCCCCTCGGAGGTAACCAAGTAACGCATATATTATAACCCTAATTTTTTGTAGAGTTGCGAACTAGTATAAAACTTTTTTGATTTTCTGGCCCTGGCTATGCTTTTTTTATAATTTATAGAATTATACATTTCAAAATCTTCCTGCATATCCTCTCCTGTAAGACCCACGTTCAAACGTCCTTCTATGAAGGACCGAGTAGCCGACTGAAAAAAATCACTGAGGGTGATCCCTTCTTTTTTTGCTCTCTTCTGGGCTGCTTTTTTGAGCTTATTTTCTATTTTAAACATTATTTGTGTAGTCATATTACAAGTATATACATTGTTATGATATTGTCAATACCGTTCCTGTCTAAATTTTATTTCTATTTTTAATTTTACCATATAATCCACCAATTATTGCTCCAACGAGTCCATATAGTAAAGATAGTATTATCACACCGATAATTATTCCAATAGGTCCTCAGATGAGAGAATTAATACCAGGGATAAAATGTAAATAATCTATAATATCAAAAGGTTGAGGTTGACTAATAACACTAACTCTTGCAGTATTTTGTAACATTAAAAATGCAGCATACGAGCTTACAATTAAACTAACTACAAAGAATACAGAACCGACCCTCAACCAATATCTTTTTTTCATAAATTTTTTAATAAATAAATTATAATAGTTTAAGTATATCATAAAATACAACCCCTCCTAGCCTCCCATTATCAAGGGAGGAAAAATTCAGAAAGTCCCCCTGATAAGGGGGATTCAGGGGGTTAAGTAATATGTTATTATACAGAAATGCAAAAAGAATCCGAAACCCCACAATTCGTCCACCTCCATACCCACTCGCACTATTCCCTATTGGACGGCCTTTCTAAGCTTGAGGATCTAGTGGCCCTGGCCAAGAAATTCAACATGCCGGCGATGGCTATCACTGACCATGGCAATATGTATGGCGCTATTGAATTTTATAAACTCGCAAAAAAAGAAGGAATTAAGCCGATCATCGGAGTAGAAGCATACATGACGGCTGGAAGTCGGACGGATCGAACCGCCGAAGCTGGAGGCGTTAAAAGATATTACCACTTGACTTTACTCGCGAAAAATTTGCAAGGTTACAAGAATCTGATGAAGTTGGTAACAATCGCTAACTTGGAGGGATATTATTACAAGCCTAGGATGGACAAAGAAATCCTGCGAAAATATTCCGGCGGTCTTATTGCCCTCTCGGGATGCTTGGGCGGTGAACTTTCTCAGACAGTTTTAAAAGGCGATTCAAAAAAAACCGACGCGCTGGTGCAGGAATATCAAAATATTTTTGGCAAAGAAAATTACTTTATAGAAATTCAGTGTCATCCATCAGTGGAAAGTGACAAAATGGTGCGAGAAAATCTGATCAAGCTGGCAAGGAAACACAATGTAGATATTGTTGGAACACAAGACTCGCATTATCCTTGTAGTGATGATCATGATGCGCACCATACTCTACTGCAAATAAACACCCAAGGCGATGTAAAAGATGGAGTAAAATTCGAATTTTCTGACGATGATTTTTCTTTTATCGATACAGCGAAAGCCCTCGAAGTTTTTAAAGATATTCCGGAAGCAGTCACCAACACTATGAAAATAGCGGAAATGTGTGATCTGGAACTGGAACTTAAAAAATGGGTTTTCCCGGATTTTAAAATTGAATCTGGGAAAAGTTACGATGAAGAATTGCGCCATCTTGCTTATGATGGCTTCAATAGATTAAAACTTAACGCCACACCGGAATTAAAAGAAAGAGTCGAGTACGAATTAAAAATTATTAAAGACAAAGGCTACGCGCCATATTTTCTGGTAGTGGGAGACCTTATGCGCTACGCCAAAGAAAATGGAATTTTGACCACGATCCGGGGATCGGTGGCTGGCTCGATGACGACCTACCTCCTCGGGATCACCAATGTAGACCCCATAGCCTACAAACTGCCGTTTGAAAGATTTTTGAATCCATACCGTCCCTCGGCACCAGATATCGACATGGATTTTGCCGATAATCGGCGGGATGAAATGATTGAATATGTAAAGAAAAAATATGGAGAAGATAAAGTGGCTCAAGTGGGAACCTTCGGCACAATGATGGCCCGCGGCGCCGTCCGCGACGTCGCCCGAGCACTGGGATATCCATACACCATCGGTGACCGACTTTCTAAAATGATTCCGCTCGGCTCACAAGGTATGCCGATGACTCTAGATCATGCTATGGAGATAGTACCCGAGTTGGCTCAAGCCTACAAGGAAGAAGTGGATACAAAAAAAATAATAGACTTAGCAAAAAAACTCGAAGGCTGCGTCCGACACATCTCGGTACATGCGGCGGGAGTGGTCATCTCTCCCCTGCCCCTGACGGAATACACTCCACTTCAATATGATCCCAAGGGTGAAGCCATAATTACTCAATATGACATGTATTCTCTTGACCCAGACTATGGTGGTGGTGCCGGACTTTTAAAATTTGATTTTCTGGGTATCCGAAATTTAGCAATTTTAGCCGATGCGGTCAGTTTGGTAAAAAATTTCTACAACATAGATATAGACATTGAGCGAATACCGCTCGACGATAAGAAAACTTTTGAACTCTTGGCTTCTGGACAAACCGAAGGGCTCTTTCAATTAAATGGTAGCGGCATGACTCGATATTTGAAAGAATTAAAACCAACTTCGATTCATGACATCAACGCCATGGTTGCCCTGTATCGCCCCGGCCCTATGGAAATTATCCCGGAATATATAAAAAGAAAACATAATCCGAAACTGGTGAAATATTTGGATCCACGGATGAAAAAATTCTTGGGAGAATCTTATGGACTCATCGTGTACCAAGACGACCTGCTCTTTTGCGCGATTGAACTTGCCGGCTACAACTGGGAAGAAACAGACAAATTCCGCAAGGCCGTCGGTAAGAAAATCCCAGCAGAGATGGCCGCCCAAAGAGAAAAATTCACCAAGGGAATCATTTCCAATGGCCAGACTCCGGAATTCGCGGAAAAACTCTGGAAACTTTTTGAACCATTTCAAGCCTATGGATTCAACAAAGCGCACGCCGCCTCTTACGGAAAGGTCGCCTACCAGACGGCTTATATGAAAGCCAATTATCCAGTGGAGTATATGGCGGCTATTCTGACCGCTGAATCAGGAGATGTGGAAAAAATTGCGGAAATAATTGAAGAGTGTAGAAATATGAAAATACCAGTTTTACCCCCAAACATAAATGAGAGCTATGGGGGCTTCACCTGTTTACCTGCTTCGCCGGAACAAGAGCGAGGCGAACCGGAGAAAGAAGGCAAAATAAATAAAAACAATAAAAGTAAAAAAATAAGGTTTGGGTTTTATACCATAAAAAATTTAGGGACGGATATTTCGGACACTATTATTCGGGAGCGTAAAACAAATGGTAAATTTAAATCCATCGCTGACTTTCTGGGCCGAATCAAACATAAAAATTTAAATAAAAAATCGATGGAGGCGTTGATCAAATCCGGCTGTATTGACAAATGGGCGGATCGCGGAGTCCTGCTTGCGAATCTGGAAGATATGCTCGCCTACCACCGCGAGACATCGACGCAAAATGCCAACCAGACTTCGCTTTTTGGCAACCTAAAACAATCCGTTCCAGTTTTTAAATTAAAACCAGCATCGGAGGCGACCCAGGCGGAAAAACTGCTTTGGGAAAAAGAATTGTTGGGGCTGTATATTTCTGGGCATCCGCTCGACCGACTGCGAAATAAATTAGAAAGCCGGGAGGTGAACACAAAAAAAATAAAAGAGGAAATTGGGAATGGAGTACCGGTTACTATCGCCGGCATAATCGAAAATGTCAGGCAAGTCGTAACAAAAAATAACGAAAGAATGGCCTTCCTAAAAATCGCCGACTTGACTGGCTCAATCGAAGTCGTCTGCTTCCCTTCCATCTTCAAAGAATCCATAGGTATCCTGGTAGCCGAAAAGTGCATAGCCCTCTCGGGTAAAGTCTCGTTGCGCAGTGGCGAAAAGAGTATTATAATAGAGGCAGTGAAAGAGGTGTAGATTTTATTAATTACTTTTTTTAAAAAAATGTCATTAGAGCAATTAGATTTAATTAAAAAAACAAAGAGAGAATTAGAAAAAAATATTTTAAAAAAGAGAGAGAAGAAATGTCCAAATACTAAACTAGATCCCGAAGAAAAAGAACTTGTGGTTGAGGAAATGCGCGAAGAGCAAGAAGATAGAAATAGGACATACCCTCACTAAATATTCAGAAGCAAATAAATCTGAATAGCATTAGTATAGCATTAGTGCGCGACCGCTTATTAATGCTAAATAGTTAGTTTACAGTTTAAAAACATGTTCAAGTAAAAAGATCGTTATCCGAAACACCATAGCTACGCATTATTTTATAAGCTTCATATAATTCCCTGTCAATGGTTATTTTAATTGTAAAGAGACATTGCTTTATCCTTGCCTTCGGCGAAAATAGTTTCAATTGCTTCGCTGACTTTTTTGGAAAGTTTTTTGATTGTTTCCAATTCGGATTTTTTGAATTCACCTAGAATAAAGTTTATCACCGCTTTTTCCCCTTTTGGTTTCTTTGCTACGCCCTTGGGAGTGGCGGGAGAAATACCAACTCTAATACGCAAAAATTCTTGGCTTTTGAGAGCTTTGATTATTGAACCCAAACCATTATGCCCTCCGGCGGAGCGGTTGAAGGAAATTTTTATTTTCCCGAGCGGCAGATCAATATCGTCATAGACCACCACCAAATTTTCCAAATCTTTTTTTGTTTTAACTAATGGGGCGACGGCCTTACCGGAATTATTCATAAAATTATCCGGAGTAATAAATTTTATTTTTTGGTCTTCCAATTTTTTTTCCACCAGTCCAACCACAATTCGCCCGGTGTTGTGCCGTGTGTTTTCGTATTCTTTTCCCGGATTGCCTAAACCAGCGACTAATTTCATGATTACATGATAGCAAAAGTTCTAGGTTCTGGGTTATAGATTCTAGTTATACCACAAATTTAACGACTATGTCAAGGACATTTTATGCTATATTCATTGACATGGAACCGACGAAAATAGAAGAACCGACCAAGGGACAGTCATTCTGGGAACTTTTGCGGTTCACTATCATAGCGATACTGATAGTTGTCCCTATTCGCCTTCTCGTGGCGGAACCGTTTGTAGTATTAGGAAGTTCGATGGTCCCCATTTTCGATAATGCGAATTATTTGATTGTCGATAAGATATCCTATAAACTAGGCAACCCAAAAAGATATGACGTCGTAGTGTTCAAACATCAAACTGGCAACTCGCTTGAACCAACTTATGTTTATTACATCAAAAGAATAATCGGCCTACCAAATGAAACCGTCGACGTGGAAAGCAGCCAAAATAAAGTCACAATTACAAATAACGAACATCCGGACGGGTTTGAATTAGACCAACCTTTTGTAAAAAATATCGGCGGAATAGATGCACATGTGGCTCTCGCAAGTGATGAGTATTTTGTAATGGGAGACAACAGAAGTAGCAGTTCTGATTCGAGATCTTGGGGGCCGGTCAAAAAAGAATTTATTACTGGAAAAGCATTCTTGCGTTTACTGCCGCTAAAAAAAATAGGAGTATCTCCAGGCCAATATCAAAAATCAGATAAACAATCCCAGTAGTAGAGCAAAGCTCACTACGGAACAAGTAAAATTATGAAAAAAAATATAAAAAATATAAATCAAGACGTTGCCTCGCCCAAAGGAATGAGAGATTTGATGAATGAAAAATATTACGCTTTTCAGGGTTTTTTTGAAAAAGCTCAAGAGGTGGCGGAATACTATGGTTTTAAGCCAATTGAGACTCCTATATTGGAAAATGAAAAAATTTTTACCTCCGGAATAGGCGAAGGCACTGACATCGTGGACAAAGAAATGTATACGCTAAAAACCAAAGGCGGAGACCATTTGGCGCTTCGACCAGAACACACCGCTCCGTTGGCGCGCGCTTATATCGAACACGGAATGCAGACCTTCCCTCAGCCTGTTATGCTCTACCAATACGGTCCGGTGTTCAGGCATGACAAACCCCAGCGCGGCCGTTATCGGCAATTTTGGCAGTTTGACCTGGATTCGCTTGGCAGTGATAAAAGCATTATGGATGCGCTCGTGATTAAAACCGGGATAAGTATTCTAGAAGAGGCAGGAGCTGAAAATCTTTCGATTGATTTAAATTCCATCGGGGACAAAGAATGCCGAAATGTTTATATCAAAGAACTTGCTGGCTATTATCGAAGGCACGTGGACGACTTGGCTCCCATTGACCGCAAACGTTTAAAAATAAATCCGTTGCGCATCCTCGACTCTAAAGAAGAAAAAACGAAGGAGATAAACAAAAATGCCCCGGACTCGATTTCATTCCTCTGTCCTGCCTGTAAAAAACATTTTAAAGAGGTATTGGAATATTTGGAAGAAATGAATATTGGGTACAATATAAATAAAAATTTAGTGCGCGGACTTTCTTATTATACCCGCACTGTTTTTGAAATTATCGAGGAAACAGGCGGAGAAAACGGCGCGCCGCTAACACTCGCGGGCGGCGGACGCTATGACTATTTGGCTCGCCAAATCGGATCAAAAAAAGACGTGCCTGCAGTAGGGATATCTATCGGCGTCGACCGGATCATCGCCTCCCTTTGGTACAAGAAACTGGCACCACGCATATTAAAGAAACCAAAAATTTATTTCATTCAGCTTGGGAGTGAGGCAAGGTTAAAAAGCTTGAACATAATTGAAATACTCCGCAAGGCCCATATTCCGATAGCCCAGTCTCTTTCGAAAGACAGCCTAGGGAGCCAGCTCGCCATCGCCGAACGACTTAATATTCCTTACGCCCTTATTTTTGGAGTTAAGGAAGCATTGGATAATTCTGTCATCGTGCGGGATATGAGTAACCGTTCACAAAATACAGTCAAACTACCAAAATTGCTGGAATACTTAAAGGAAATGAAGTAGGAGAATTATGAAGAAAATTTTACAAAAAGAAGAAAAAATACTCCGTAAAGTCGCCAAAGAAGTCGTCATCGGCGACATAAAAACAGCTAAAATAAAAAAAATATTAAGAGAAATGTCTGAGGCGCTCAAAAGCCAGGGGGACGGCGTGGCTATCGCCGCGCCGCAAATTGGGTATCCACTGCGGATTTTTGTGGTGTCTGGGAAAGTTTTGGGAACAAAATTTTCTGGACGGGGTGTTTCGCAGGTTGGCGAGCCGAGAAGCAGCGCTGCGCCAGAAGGCGCAGATAGCGACCCCGCACAGAAAGATTTTGTTCCCAAAGACTTAATTTTCATAAATCCAAAAATTTCTAAACTTTCCCGGGAAAAAATTTGGATGCCTGAAGGTTGTCTTTCGGTCCGCCCACTATACGGCAAGACTTGGAGGTCCCTCAAGGCCACCGTCACCGCTTACGATGAAAACGGCAAGAAATTTACTCGCGGCGCAGCGGGTTTGCTCGCGCAGATTTTCCAGCATGAGACAGACCACCTAAACGGCGTCCTCTTTATCGACCACGCCAAAGATGTCAAAGCCGAAGAGCCGAAACCAAATTAAATTCCATGCGCAGTAATTTAAATTTTGTATTTTTTGGAACGCCGGATGTTGCTTCCGAAACATTAGAGATTTTAAAACAAGAAGGATTTTTGCCAACGCTTATTGTCACTTCTATGGACAAACCGCAGGGGCGCAAAATGCTCGTTACTCCGCCGCCGGTGAAAGTTTGGGCTGAAGAAAATAAAATTCCGTATATTCAGCCAGGGGAAATTACCCCCTCCGCCTTCGGCACCTCCCCCTTATCAAGGGGGAGGTTGGGTAGGGATGCTGAGTTTAATCTATTTATAGTCATCGCCTATGGAAAAATCCTGCCGGAAAAAATTATAAATATGCCAAAACTTGGCTCTTTAAACATTCACTATTCCCTTCTGCCAAAATACCGCGGGGCTTCCCCTGTTGAATCAGCTATTTTAAATGGAGAAACAGAAACAGGAGTCACCATCCAGAAAATGGCGTATGAATTGGATTCTGGCGATATAATAGCCCAAGAAAAAGTAAATATTTTTGCTGACGAAAAAGCTCCGGAATTGCGCAAACGCTTGGTAAAAATCGGGGGAGAACTTTTGGTAAAAATTTTACAGACCCCCGGCTGGGTAGGGGTAAAACAAGACGGTTCCAAAGCAACCTACTGCAAAAAAATAAAAAAAGAAGATGGACTCATTGATTTAGATGGCGATGCAATAAAAAATTACAATAAATTCAGAGCCTACGCTCTTTGGCCCAGAACTTTCTTTTTTCAAAATGGCAGGAGAATAATAATCACCAAAGCTAGACTGGAAGATAATAAATTTATCATCGAAAAAATCATTCCGGAAAATGGAAAAGAAATTGATTATAGAGTTATGTAATCTATTACGTAGTTAATTACGTAACTAATTTATTTTGAAGTAAAAGAATTTTTTCGAGAGATCCCTTTTATCATTTCTTTGATTTTGAGCGCCCCTCGCTTAAAGAGAGCCTTTTTTCGATCTTTGTTTTTATTTATTTCGTTATACAGACTGTCCTTGACGGCATCCACGGCTTCATACAAATCTTCCTTGTCAGCGCTGCCATAAAATTCTTTCCCATCTATTTTAATCAAACAATCCGCATGAAAAATGTCGCCTGATTTGTGGTGATTGGTGCTCTTGCCAACTTCAAAATTTACCATCACTTTCCCCTTCCCTTCTTCAATCCGAGAGAGCAATTTCCCCAAATTAGTAACTCTCTTTACCACATAGTCTCGTATGGCCTCCGTCACCTCCATATTTTTACCCAGTAAATTTATTTGCATATTATTTATATTTTTTTGATAAGTCATTCACAAATTCTTCGACTGAGTCTTCACCTGGAAAATCATCGTATGTTGCTTCGAAAGTTGCAGGTAACCCACTTCCTATTAAATCGTGAAATATCATATGTTTCCTGGCATCGGAGTATTTTTTTTCTAAATTTCTAGAAAATTCTGCAATTTCATCCATATATTCATAGTCTCCTCTGGCACTTAATTTTAACAAGATATCTTTGATTTTTTTATTTCTTTCGGCATCTATTCTATTTTTTATTGGTTTAAATGATTCTGGTTTCATATAATATATCATATCATACTTTTCTACTTCTTCACATCCCTCGTAAGAGCTCCCAAAACAATATCCAATTCGATGGTGGCCACTCCGACCACGGTATCTGCCCCACCGTAGTAAATATAAAGCAGGCCATCTTTTACCGCCATCCCGCAGGGAAAAACTACGTTGTTGACTACCCCGACTTTTTCATACAGTTCTTGCGGCTCAAAGATAGGATCAGTCGTGCGCGCAAGGACTATAGTTGGATCTTTGAGATCTAAGAGGATAGCTCCAATGCGATAAGTATTGTGACTTTTGGAAACACCGTGATACAAGAGCAGCCAGCCAGCTTTTGTTTTTATGGGCGGCGCAGAGATACCTACTTTGGAACTGTCCCAGCTGTTTATCCTAGGCCCTATAATTCTTATACATTTTTTGACTGTGTCTTTTTTAAAATTAAGCGTTTTCAAATAATCCCCACAAAGATCATTGCCAACTCGGTGTAAAATAAAATACTGACTCTGATTATTGCCTTTGACTTTTTCCGGAAAAATGCAGGTATCTTTATCATCAAAACCAACCGGGGTTATGAGAACCGGTTTTTCCCATATAAAATTCTTACGCAAGAAATTTTTTTCGGTTATAGAAGTAACTGCGACTCGAGGCGGGCCTATGCCATCAAAGGCCGTGTAGCACATATAAACAACTTTTCCTATTTTTGTCACCCGAGGATCTTCACAGCCCGAATTACCTCCAGAGATTTTCTTTAATTCAAAATCCTCCCGTGGACCATATATGGGTTCAGACAATCGCTCGTCAATATGAACCCCATCCTTGCTCGCGGCATAGCCGATATAAGAAGTATTGTCATTGGATAGGGTTCGATACAATATATGCGTGGTGTGGTGTATACGAATGACAGCAGGGTTAAAAGTCGCCTTGGCTTCAAACTGGTGGGTCTTGTCAGGGGTAATAATAGGGTTCTCTGCCGCCCGCGCAAAATGATAACGTGAACTCCAGCCCGGAAGCATAGTCCGCACTAGATCGTGCAGATTCACATGGGCGACGCAATTGGTCATATCCGCCGCCCCATAATATATGTAGAGCGTATCTCCGCCCGGCAGGCCTCGAGCAGACTTTTTGATAATCGCTCCGGTAGGAAAAACCACATCTGGAACATGACCTAAAAGCTCGTATGATTCCCGGGGGACGAGGAGCGGACCGCGGGTGCGCCCGAGAACTCGGAGCGGATTATCCAAGTCCAAAATCACCGCCTCAATTCCAAATATGCGGTCCAGATTTTCCGGAGAAGAAAAATAATTTTGAATATGCGAATACACCAAAAGCCAGCCATACGAAGTTTTGATCGGCGGAGCGCCGACTTCGATATGGTCATAAGGAGACTTTTTTAAATCGATGACATGCTTGTCCACATCCTTAGACCATTCTTCCCAAAATTTTGGATTCCACAAATCTTCGATCCGATCCATTTGCGCGACGGCGATTTTCGCAGGCGGTATATCGGTGTTGAGCGAAAATAGCACGGTGATTTTGCCGGTAATGCGCTCCGGAAAAAGGGTCATGGCTTTGGCATTGAAAGGCGTTACTAAATGCCGTTCCTTGATTTTTTTTAGATCTTTAGAGATGGCGACCGCGACTTTAATACCGCTTGCTTCGAAAGGATATTTGGAAAGCGCGGTGTAAAATATATAATAATTTCCTTCAAAAAAAGTAATGCGCGGGTCTTCACAGCCGTATTTTTCCCAGTCTTCCTGTGGGATGATAAACGGCACCCGTTCTTCAAAATGCACCCCGTCCCGGCACCGACCGATGCCTATAATCGAAATCTTCTCCGGGGTGCGCAGCCTATCCGGAGCCGAGATAGCTCGGTAAACGCCGTAAAACATAGAGCCAGCTTTCACCACGCTCATATTGAAAGTGGCAAAATCTTCCCAGTAATGGTCTTTATCGGGAACAAGAATTGGATTGTGATGGGATCTTTTGACGACGTACATAAAATTTTATTTTTTCTTGCTCCCTTTTAGAAATTTTCTATCTTCCGATTTCAATCGTCTCTCAACTTTTTTAATATCTTCTTCTGGTGGCAAGTTTTCAGGAACAATACGAGCAAAACCCATATTATCTACTCCGCGTTCATATATAATTCCCGACAATTCTTTTTCAGAGTTGGTTAGATTTTCTCGAAAACCAAGGCGTTCCATTTCTGGAATTCTTTTTTCAACTAATTCCTGTTTGCGTGTTTGAATCGCAAAATATGCCATTGCAAAAGCAATTTCTTCTTTTCGCGGATCGCCATTTTGCGCTATCAGATAACAAGCGTGCCGAGTAAGAGCTATATCGTCAATTTCACGTTTCGCCCCAGATCCTGTCAAGACCATTTTTCCGGCGTCGGCAAAATGGTCAGCAACAGATAAACTCGCTGTTTGAGCAGCTATTTTTGCTCGTTCAATTACTTTTTGGAAATTTTTCCATTGTTCGTATCCCAGTAATGCTTGCAAATCGCGAGCAAACCAAAACTCTAAACCATTTTCAGTTTTTTGAGCATAATCATTAAAATTCTTATGAAGTTTTTGTACAATTTCGTGCTTCATTAACAATACTAAATAATCTTTTTAGTTTTTAGTTTAGACCCACTCTTATGAACCAACTCTTTCAAAAATTTATCCAAATCTGCCGTGGCGACACAAGAAACTTTATCCGCCCCGCCGTAATAGACAAATAATTCTCCATTTTTTACAATCGCGCCGCAGGAATACACCACTCCGCCTTTGTATCCCTCATTTTCATACCATTCGTCGGGTTCCAAAATCGGTTGCTCTGAATCATGGAGAATTTTAGTTGGATCTTTACTATCAAGCAACATGGCCCAAAGTTTGTAACGATGCGTTTCATGCTTTTCCATTTTGTGATACAAAACCAGCCAGCCATATTTGGTTTTGATGGGAGACGGCCCGATGCCGCGGGTCAATTTATCCCGGGATTCCCACAGGCGACTGCCTTGGTGGACACTGTAAATATATTTATTTCCGTCTAGTTCATTCAAACTATCAAAATAATCTATCATAATTTTCGGGGAAATGGCGTGCAAAATAGCATATTTCTCTTTTCCGCCTTTTCGTATTTTTTCAGGAAAAAGAGCCCAATTTTTATGTATTTCACTGGGCGGAGAAATAAGAACCGGTTTCTTCCAATTGAAACGTTTAGAAATAAAATCGTCCAAACTAATCGAAGTTAAAGCCATCCGCACCGATCCCCATCCATCGAAAGCTGTGTATATCATATACACTTGGTCGCCCAAAAGTGTCAACCGTGGGTCTTCACATCCGCCACCCCAGCCGCCGCCGGAGAGATAGTTAATTTGCGGCTCTGTTTTAGAAAAAGATTGGGCATTTGCATGAGAATACGCCAGTTCTTTGAAATTTTGGTCAAAACTAACGCCATCAGTGCTTTGTGCATAACCCAAAACCGAATTATCGGAATCTCCGATGGCCCGGTAAATAATGTGAACCTTTCCATCATGAAAAATAGCAGTGGGATTGAAACTGGCTTTGGATTCCCAGGATCTGCCGCTAGTGGGAGTGATAATCGGATTTTTGTTGGATCTTTTGAGATTAAGAACAGAAGTCTTTTTCTTTTTGACAGCTATTTTTTTTACTACTGTTTTTCGTTTAACGGTTTTTGGTATCTTTCTCTTTATTATTTTTTTCTTCTTTTTAAGCGCGGCCATATTTGTCTTCATAACGAACTATATCCTCTTCGTCAAAGTCTCCGTTAGCGACTTCAACTAATACCATGCCAGACGGTCCTGCCATCCAGCGATGCTTCGCCCCAACCGGAGCATTGTATTCATTACCTGGAGTTACATTGTATTTTTTGTCTTCAATAAGTACTTGGCCATCGCCACTTACAATATACCAAAATTCAGAGCGTTTAGCGTGACTTTGCCAGCTGGTTGCTTCCCCGGGTTTAATTTTATGAATTTTTACGGTAGAGGAACTATTATGTGTGAGTTGCCTAAAATTTCCCCAAGGACGCTCTTTTGTAAATGGTTTAAACTTTTCCATGTTCTTGATATTATATAACTATATTAGATTTTATCCAATTCATAAAAATTTTACAATATCTGAAGAATAATTTTTTTTGTTTCTGCAGGTCCCTTTACCGCTGCATAATCTACCCCTGTTTTGACAATCGCATAGTCATTCCCACCTGGAAATATGGCATCACCGATAAAAAACATATTATTTATCGGGATTCTTAAATGCTTTTGAATCTGGTGAATACCGTAAGCTTTATCAATTCCCCGCCTAGTTACATCAATAGTTGTAAATCCGGCCGCTACTACCTTCAGGTTAGGAAGTTTTTTTGCCATCAGCCTGGCAATTTTCATTTTAGTTTTTAAATTATTTTTATCCTTTATCCATTTTTTTTTTATTCTCACACCCTTGTCGCCCAAGACTCGAACTAAATCCTGTCCATATACAGAGAAAGATACTTGAGTTCCCCGATCTTCTATAATTTGTCCATAAGTTTTTTTAGGATGATTATATCCCATTTCTCTAAATACATCTAGAAAGGCTTTTTTAATTTTGTTTTTTTCAGAAATAGTCAAAAGTTTGGCATAAACGTTTTTCCAACCATTATTATACCTATAAAAAGAGGTTGCAGTAGTAGGAAACAAAAAAAGGTTTTTAAGAAGCTCCCTTGGACATTTGAGTTTGCGAATAAATAATTCTTGAAAAATATCGTATTTTCCTCCCCCAATTATAGCGACTTTTTTTACCTTCAGAAGCCAAGTTATTAATTCAGACATATCATCTTCCAGAGGTGATTTTGTTTCTATCAGAGTTCCATCTAAATCAAAAACAAATAAATCTTTTTTTTGAAGTTTTTTGAAATTTAAAGGTTTCATTTATTTTTTTATTATTTTAGCATATTCTTTTAATAATTCTGAAGAACTGCGCACCTTTCCACCATGTCCAATATTGAAAAACATCTCGATACCAAGCTTCTTACACACCTCTACTTCATAATACAAAGACGACTCTGGATTTCTAGCATCTTCTTCATTTCTGTCTCCTCCATTTGCAAAAATGTGCGGTTTTATTTTTTGTAGTTCTTGGATGACACTCATTTCTTGCGGGTTTTCTGGATTCTTATGCCCCGTCAAAACTACCCGGTCCACACATCTAAATGCTTGTATTATTTCTTTACGCTCAGTGTCCGGCATAAAAACGTGACGCCTTTTTTTTCTTTTCCAATCATCATTATTTATCACCACCACCAGTTCATCGCCCAATTTCTTAGCCTCTTCAAACATTCGCACATGACCAACATGAACCGGGTCAAATCCCCCGCTGACCATGACTATCTTTTTCATGATTTAATTTTATCAAATTTTAAAAATCAAGCAAATTTGCTTGGATAGCGTATTTTTGTTATAGTTTTTTCATCGAGTGTGTAGTTCAGTGGTAGAACGCTGTCCTGACCCCGGTAGTAAAATTTGTGTCTGTAGTTCAGTGGTAGAACGCTGTCCTGACCCCGGTAGTAAAATTTGTGTCTGTAGTTCAGTGGTAGAACGCTGTCCTGATAAGACAGAGGTCGAAGGTCCGATTCCTTCCAGACACACCTTAAACGAACTAAATGGTTTTGAAGAAGATAAGGAGTGGGCGTTGCGAAGCAACGCCCACGCTGTTTCGCCCGTTTTCGCCAATGAATTCTGGGTTCGGAAGGGAGCCCCGCCTTCGGCGGTGCGCACTGTTTTTTCGCCAAGAAGCAGGTTCGAGCCAAAGATTTCTTTGGCTACGACCTTTTTTGCAAAAAGGTCGGTATCAAATGCAATTTTGTCCAATCCCTGTGCGACTTTTACCCAGTTTTGGAAAGGTTCGAGCCAAGCATTTTGCTTGTGTGAAAGAGAGATAATTTCTTCTTCTAGCGACTTCTTGGAAAATAATAATTTTGATTTTTCAGCACGATATATTTCTTTTTCAATATCTTGGTCAAGGTATCCTGTGAGAAGTCGCTCCAGTTTGATTTTGATATTTTGTATTTTTTCTTCTTTCTCTTTCACACCAGCAGTTAAAAACTGGGCGGAGTTTTTGTGGTCTTCTAACGCTATGCGATTTAATTCCTCCGCCCAGTCTTTGGGCAAAGAAACTTTTTGAATGATCGATGATAACTGATTACTTAATTCCTCTTGGCGAATACAAGGTTCTTTACATTTCACACTTTTGTTTTTCTTGGTGCAGTGATAGTAAATATATTCGTGAACATTTCCATTTTTTTGTTTCTTAACCTTGTATTCGCCAGTTATCATCATTCCGCATGAAGCACAGGAAATGAGTCCGCAAAATGATTGAGGTTCATTCTTTGCTTTTCTGTCTGGTTTACCACGAAGTTTCAACATTTCCTGTGCTTGGTCAAAAAGTTTCTTTGAAATGATTGGCTCGTGCTTTCCTTCATGAAGTTCGCCACCATAGCGAAACAATCCAGTGTAGAAAGGATTTGATAAAATTGAAGTCGCACGGGATTTGTGGATTATGTTTCCTCTTTTCGAAATTATATTTTTCTTCGCCAAAAAGTTTGCGATGTCTTCAAGTCGTTGGTTGCCTTTCACATACAGCTCAAACGCTTGCTTGATGATTTTCGCTTTCTTTCTATCAACAATGACACTTTTTATCCGAGAATCATTTATGTATCCGACAGGAGCAAGCGTTGGGTATTCTCCGTTTCTAACTTTTTGGCGAAGTCCACGCTTTGTATTTTCGGAAAGAGAATCCACATAGTATTTGCTTTGCCCGAAAGCCATGTTGAGCATAAATTTCCCCTGACCAGTGTTATCACACCAAAAAGTAGGAAATTTCAGGCTCGCAAGTTTTCCCGTGTCGAGGAGATAAATCACCCGACCTCCGTCCACCGAATTGCGGGCGAGACGATCGGGGTTCCATGCGAGGATGTTTCCGCCGACTTTTTCAATCTCATCTAACATCTTATTAAACAATGGACGACCAATGTATTTCGCAGATTGTTTTTCTACCACTTCGGCGGAAATGATAATATCCTCTCGCTTGGCATACTCCCGCAATTCGGTGAGTTGTGCTTCAATACTTAACACTTGCTTGTCCTCGACATCAGTACTCTTGCGAGCATACAAAAAGAATTTTTGCATATATTTATTTTTGGAGCAGAAATGGTTATGCTAGGCACACAATTTCAACGTAAATCAAAATTGTTCTAGCATAACCATTTCTGCTGATTTACTAATAATAATTGTGTGCATAGCCAGTATACCAAAAATATTTATGCAACAAAAATTCTTTTTGTATTTAGTTAAAATTGCATTTGATGCGAACCTCCTTCTTGGCGAAAAAACAGTGCGCACCGCCGAAGGCGGGGCTCCCTTCCGAACCCAGAATTCATTGGCGAAAACGGGCGAAACAGCGTGGGCGTTGCTTCGCAACGCCCACTCCTTATCTTCTTCAAAACCATTTAGTTCGTTTAAGGTGTGT
>MFVS01000023.1 GCA_001786195.1 Candidatus Nomurabacteria bacterium RIFCSPLOWO2_12_FULL_40_42 | reverse complement strand
AATGAAAAGTGATATATTAAAAGCTAATCGGCTCGCTATGGAAGCAAAGCAAATACAGATTTAGTTCACTGATGTTTTAATATGAGCTATTAAGGTTTCGTAATTCAAGGTAAAATTATAATTCAGAATTTATAATTCTCTTTCGTAAAATACTGCTTGAATAATTATGCCCGCGGCTGTTGTAAATCACTTTCATGCGAGGAAGTAGGTCTCTCGAATAATTTGGCTTATTCCTCCAATCCGCTCCCATAAAACGGATGTCCGGGTTCAATTCTTTCAGTAAATTATAAAGGTCAACTTCGGTATTATATGTAACTACTTTATCCACATACTTACAGCCCTCCAAGCGTATCATTCTTTCCTCCAAAGTTTCTATGGGTTTGTTTTTATCGGGCCGGTCAACAGACGGATCTACTTGGAGTCCAACTATCAAATAGTCGCATTGTTCTTTGCACTCTTTAAGCATCAACACATGTCCAGCATGTAACAAATCCAAGGCTCCACAAGTAAATCCAATTATTTTTTTCTTATCCATTTTGTCCATTTTTTATTAATTCTGAAAGTTTTTTAGTTTTTCTAAATTAAAAGTTTTCACAAATTTAAAGTCCATAATATCATTATATCACTTTTTGATGTTTTAATATAATGCATACTTGAATAACTCTCGGTGAAAATATGTTAAAATAGAATATAATGAAGTATTTTTTCAAACATAAAATACAAATCGAACGAAAATTAAATGCTCGCGCCCCGGTGCTTTTTTTAGATTTTGACTTAACCCTGTCGCCCTTAGCGCGGAATCCCAACCATGCTTTTTTGCCTGTTGCCACTAAAAATGTACTGAAGGAAATATCAGCCCATATCCCCGTTGTTGTTATCACGGGAAGAAAATTAAGCGACATTAAAAAAAGAGTAGGTATTAAAACTTTAATTTACATAGGCAACCACGGATTGGAACATGAAAAAAGTGGCATAACTAAAAGTGCCCCTTTGTCAATTTTGCCTAAAAACGGATTAAAGAAAATAAAAAATAAATTTTTAAATCTTGCAAAAAAATACCCCGGCGTATTGGTTGAAGAAAAAAAATTTACGATTGCTTTACACTACCGTCTACTTCCGCGTGAAAATAAATCCGCTTTTTTGATAGAGGTGAAGAAAATCCACCCTAGTCTAAAAAAACACGGCCTGCGTGGCAGTTTTGATAAAAAAACTTTTGATGTGCGTCCGGATACAAAAACAAATAAAGGCACTGCATGTCTTTGGGTGTTAGAAACTCTACAAAATAAATCACATAAAAAGCTAACACCTATTTATATAGGCGACGGCAAAACAGACGAGGATGCGTTTCGTGCACTGCCTCAAGGTATAACTATCAGGGTAGGAAAATCCAAACATAGCTATGCCGAGTACTATGTATCTAATGTTGGAGAAGTAAGAAAGTTTCTCGTTTGGTTACTAAAATTATTTATTTGATTGAAAACCTGATTCCAATCCCGTATAATTTTGAATATATTAAATATAAGGGTATACTTTTACCATGCGAGCAAAAGCAAAAAAAATTTTGGTGCTGACCGTTGGAATTATTTTTATCATCCTCGGATTATTTGGTTTGGTACTCCCCTTTTTACAGGGAATTATTTTTTTGATTATCGGGCTCTTGCTCGTGTCGATGTGTTTTCCGCCAGTCCGATTATGTATCAACAAGCATACCGAGCGCTATCCGCGCCTATATCGCCTAATCACTAAAGCGGAAATTTGGATCGCAAAATTTATCGGCGAAGTTTAACTCCCGATTACAAAACTCGCCTTCAGGATTCGGCCCAAGCTTTCAATCACTCCCACCGCTGAAGAAGAAGGTATCCCCAAGTAGCAATCATCTTTGACCAAGATAGCCGCGCCGCCGGAGTTGCCTTTGTCGATTTTGGCCGAGGTTATAAAATAATTTTTATCAATACCGGAGACTATGCCGTCGGTAATGGTCAGCCCCGTTTTAGCACCGATCTTGGGATACCCCAAGACCAACAATTTGTCGCCAATTTCTACGCTCGGACATAATTTTATATTTTGTTTGGTGATCGCCGTGAGAGTCGAATCGGCTGGCAAAGAGATATAAGCCCAATCTTCATTTTTGCCAATGTTGACGTTATTTTCTTTAATAGAAACTGTATAAACTTTTTCATTGGTGAGCTCTATGTCGCACTCTCGGGGGGTATAATTATTTGTACCGACGAGTAGGTGCCGGCTGGTGACAGCTCGAAGACCCAAACCGGTAAAATTCACCAAAGTGGCCGAGCCCGAAGCTGTGGCATAAAGGTCGCCCCTCCCATTAAACCAGCTACACTCCATGTGGGCTACTCGAGGACTCCATTCTTTGACCATTTTGGCTATTACCTCATCCGATCCGACTGTTATAGTGTTAGTAACCGTTTTTACCTCGGGCGGTTTATTTTTCAAAACTAAAAGTTGCTGTTTCAAGTCCGCCAATTCTTGGTCTCGCAACTTTTCCTTGTCCAGAATAGCTTGTTCCTTTTGCAATTCTAACTCTTCTCGAGATACCTTTTGCGTTTTGTAACTATTAAAAGCTTGAGTTCCCAAATAAGTCAACGCAACTAAAAAACAGACTACTAAAACAGCCACGGTCTCTCTCTTGGTTTCAGAAACGAATATTTTCATTATTTGTATTCTACTTGATAACTTTAAAAGTTGCCAACTTTACAACTTTTTCAGCCACTCCTTATCCTGCCGCGCCAATAATCTATTTTTATTTTCTTTATCTTGCATTATCGTCTCCACTACCCGTTCCATCCGCATGCTCTGCGAACCTTTGACGAGCGCCAAGTCCCCTTTTTGGATGAAAGTTTTCATAAATTCTCCGGCTTCCCTTGAATCTATAAATTCAAAAATATTTTCCGAATTCATCCCTGCATCTAAAGCCCCTTCTTTAATAGTTTGCGCCCGAGGACCTACGACAATAAGCACATCACAATTTTCCGCTGCAATTCTGCCAATATTTTTATGAGCGAGGACAGTATGCTTGCCAAGCTGCAACATATCGCCTAGAACCGCAATTTTTCTAATTTCTCCTCTCTCTATCTTTGCTTCTTTTTGGACTTCTTTTTTTATTTGGCCCAAAGTTTTGAGCGCCGACACCAAAGCCATCGGAGAAGAATTGTAAGTGTCGTCAATAATCAGAGTTTCATTAATGCCGAGAAGAAGTCGCATTCTCCCCGGCGGAACATCGTAACGCGAAAGAGCATTGATGGCTTCTACTATATTGAATTTTAAGCCGAAACAAAAGGCCAGAGCTGCGAGCGAGGCATAAACATAGTTCCGGCCGAAAGTGCCTTCGACCGCAACCGGCAGACTCATACCCAAGATATCCACCCGAAAAGTTATTCCTCCAGGTCCCGCCTCATTATAAAAAATCCGCTCTGTCGAGGCCAAAATATCCGCGCCTTCTGTAAATCCATAAGTGATAACCCTGTGTTTGCCTCTTACCTTCTCTTCCGTTTTCATAGAGAGAACATCAGGATCGTCCGCATTTAATACTAAAATCCCGTCTTTTTTAAGGGTTTTGATTAAACTGTTTTTCTCTTCGATTAACTGCTTTCTGGAATGGAAAAATTCAATATGCGCGGGAGTTTCACCGATCGCGGTAATAATCACCATGTCCGTTTTGAGCCAAGAGGCGGTGCGGCGTATGTCCCCCGGATGCCCCACGCCTATTTCCAAGACCAGCCATTTCGGATATTTTCGAGATCGAAAAGGATTTAGAAAAAGCCATAAGCCTTTTAAAATATTTTGACCCCAGACTAACGGATTGTTCCAACCGTTTGGAATGCCCAAAATAGTGAGTGGCAGGCCGATCTCGCTGTTATAACTTTTTTCACTTTTACGGACATAAGCGACTTCGGATAAAACAGCATAGACTGCGTCTTTGGTAGAAGTCTTGCCGACACTGCCCGTAATCGCGATAATTTTTGGTTTATATCTCCAAATCACCAACCGCGATTCTATTTGCAGAATATAAGTTATAATTTTTTTGAGAGTGGTTTTCATGATTTTATTTTAGACAGAATCCAGATAGCGCCTAAAGCCCTATCCAGATAGGGCTTTAGGCGCTATCTGTCCGGCGGAATTTCATAATAATTTAACAAAAATTTAGTTATGTCTAAAAATGGATCAGTCCAAGTAGTCGCGGCATATTGCACGCCTTTGGGATTGATCGCATACAGAAAAATTATAAACTTAGGCTCATATGCCGGAAAATATCCGAAAAATGAATGCGTGTGCCTGTCTTCATAATAGCCTCCGGTAGTATTGTCCGCAACCTGCGCCGTACCCGTTTTGACTGCCACGCTAAAATGTTCTAATTTCGCCAAACCTGTCTTGTTAATTGACTTGTCCATTACCACAACAAGCATTCGGGTTATCTCTTCACTTGTTTGCTTTGAAATTTTTGCACGCGTTGTCGGATAAACTATTTTTTTGGAACTGCCGTTCTCATATCTAATCTCTTTCGTAACATGAGGTACAACTAGATTTCCTCCGTTGCCGAGCGAGGCCAGCGCTCGCACCAGGGAAACTGGAGTAATGGCGATTCCTTGCCCAAAAGCAGCGTTGGCGTATTCAAACTCGCGAGTAACATTTAGGTTAGAAACTAAACCACTTGTCTCATTAGGTAAATCAATTCCTGTTTTGTCTTTAATGCCGTACGAGAGCAAATAGTCGCGCAATTTTTCTTTGCCTAATTTTTGCTCGACAAAAACCATTCCGGTATTGAGGGACTGGTTCAAAACTTCTTGCATACTTGTGTCCGGACCGCGGCCTTTTTTATCAAAATTGAATATTTCTTTCTTTTCCACTATTACCGAGCCTTTATCATTGTAGGTGGTATCGGCAGTGAGCACCCCGGCGTCGAGCGCACCCGCCATCACCAAAGGCTTGACCACCGAACCGAACTCCAGCACGTTTTCCACCAGCGGATTGGAAAAAGTAGAAATTTTCTTCACCTTAGAAAAATCATTTGGGTCAAAGTCCGGCTTGACGGTGAGCGCATAAATAGATCCGTCCATCGGATTCATAATTATCCCGCCGATCGAGTCCGCTTGATACCTACCTTCCACTTCGGTTAATTTCTTTTCCAAAAAATTCTGCACTTCCGGCTCGATAGTGGTTACGATGTTTCCTTCTCCCTTGTCACTCTCAAACAAAGTTTTATTTATGTTCGAAAAAACTTCCGCGAAAAAATTCACATACGGGTTATTGTTGGTCCAGGTGAGTTCGGTATTGTACTGCCTCTCTAAACCATAGCGCCCGCCGAGCTCCGTTCCTTTGTACCCCACAATGCCGAGCGTATGCGAGGCCAGACTTCCTCCCGGATACAAACGCCATTTTTCTTTAAAAATATTCACTCCTGGAATTTTTAAGATAGAAATGGCATCAGCTTCTTCTTTGGAGAGACGATGCATAATTTCTTCATAAGAATCAGCGGCCTTGCCAGCGCGCAGTAAAAAATCATCATGATCCAGAGTGGTGATTTTGGATAATTTTATATAAACACTTTCGGCATCTGTAATCTTACTGGGGTCAATCGCCAGTTTGAATCCGGTAGTCTGGGTCGCGGCGGAGATGAGCTGCCCGTTTTTGCTCTGAAAAAAAATCGTCCCGCGCTCGTAAATGTTATCGGCTGGAGTGACGTATTGGCGGTCGGCCGAGCCGGAGTAATCGTCGCCATGCACGATTTGCACCAAGAAAATTTTAGCGATCAAAACCAAAGTGAAAAATAAAAAGCAAACCAGAACGATCCTGGATCTCAAAGTAGGGCTATAAGTCATTTGGAACTACTTTTACGCTGCCAAAGTTTTTCTCTCCCACGAGACCCAAAGTTTCTCCGGCTTTCTTACGAGTCGCAAAAGTAGCTTGAGTCTCCTTGAAACCCATCGAATGCGAAAGGGAAAGATCCACCCCGCTCGACATATTTAAATAAGCGAGCTCCAAATCTCTGACCTCGCTCGCGAGAGTCCACGCACTGGCCTCCAAACTTCGGCGCTCGATGATATTCTTGACCATATTTCCTAAAAATAAAATATAAAAAAGGGCAAGGGCTAAAGCGGACCATAGAATGATATTTAAAATAAGTTTCTCGATATTATTATTGACAATATCTACGCTCCTTACATATGTATTTAATTTTGAAGCTATCTGTCTCATTATTTTATTTTTTCTAAAATTCTTAATTTAGCGCTCCTTGACCTAGGATTATTTTTAATTTCTTCCGCGCTAGCCTTAATTGGTTTTTTATTTATCAATTTCGCTTTCCATTCTGACGCTTGTTTTTTATAAAATCTCTTGACTATCCGATCCTCTAAACTATGAAAAGAAATCACTGACATTTTCCCTCCCACCTTTAATGCCTCAAATCCTTTATTTAAACCTTCCGCTAACGCTTCCAATTCATCATTGACCGCAATCCGAATGGCCTGAAAAGTCTTGGTAGCGTAATGTAATCGGCCTCTTTTATACACTCCGGGCACTGACTTACTAATTATTTTCACTAATTCAAATGTGGTTTCGATCTTTTTCTGATTCCTCGCTTCCACAATTCCTTTGGCGATTTTTCTGGAAAATTTTTCTTCGCCGTAACCGTAAATAATATCAGCCAAACTTTTCTCGCTCCAGGTGTTGACGACGTCGAGCGCAGTTAAATCCCAAGAAGTGGGATTGGCTTTCATGGTCATGAGGAGCGGCTCGTCTTTCTGAAAAGAAAATCCTCGTCCGGAATTCTCCAGCTGGTTGGAACTCAAACCTAGATCAAAAATAATTCCATTAACTTTCTCATCTTTTTCCAAAACTTTATCAAGATTTCGGAAGTTTTCGTTATAGAAAATGATGTTGCAACTGGATGCTTTATTTTTCGAAACGCTTTTGTCTTGATCTAAGGCAATTATTTTTGCACTGGGAGATCTTCGGCAAATCTCCGCCGAATGTCCCCCGCCGCCGAAAGTAGCGTCGACTACTGTCGAATTAGCTTTCAGATTCAAACCATCTATAGCTTCATTTAAAAGAACTGTCCTATGTATACTTTGCATCTAATTTTTCTCGCCTCCAAGCTTCTCTGCCAATTGCTCCGCCTGCTTGGAGGCGGCTTCCTTCTGCTGCGACCAACTTTCTTCATTCCACACTTCCACCCGATCCTTGACTCCGATAATCGCCGCTGAATTTTTCAGTCCAATCTTTTCTTTCAAAAAATCCGGAATCAAAATTCGTCCGATTGAATCCGTCTCCACTTCCGCCGCCCGTCCGAACATATATCTATTGAAACTTCTTTGGTCAGCTTTTAAAAAAGATAAATCATTATCCGAATCAGAAAGTTTTTTGGAAACTTTTTCCCATTCTTTATTTGTGAAAATGAACAAGCAGTTTCCAAGCCCAGGGGTGATAATAAATTTTTTGCCAAGCTCTTTGCGAAATTTCGCCGGCATCGAAACTCTGTTTTTTTCGTCTATCGTATGTATGTATTCTCCGATTAGCATAAAATTATTTATTTACAGACCTGCCCCGTACTCAAAAATTTATGCATTTGATATATTTTTGTAGTACTGGGGTTTCCCACTTTTTCCCACCTGATATACATTGTAAACCATAGACGGAAATAACTCCAAGCCCTACCTGTGGATAACTTTCATTGATTTTCAATCGCCTAAGTTTTATACTTCTTATGGTTTCGGAGAGCATTCCGCGTAGCTCTTCTTCAGTACAGGGGGACCCTCCACCCTGTACACAGAGCAGGGAGTGCTCTCCCTTCCAAAATCTGGCGGTAACGCCAAAAAGTTGCCTCGGGACCTATGGTCTCCGGGGCATCGCTATTTTAGTGAGATTCCACCTGCCTAAGTCCGACTTAGGCAGGTTGCACCTCCTCCGAAAATTTCAGCCACTCCATTATTTCAGAATCAAAGTTTTTTATATGATTAAAATAATCAAGAAAATGTTCTCTATTCAAAATCTTGTTTTCTGGCCGAAGAATACCTTTGTAATCTAAATAACTTGACCATTTATAGTTTTCCAAAAATTTTACCCCTTCTTTTATATTTTTAATTCCGTTTTCCCGCCATTTACTGTCGATTAATTTTATCAGATTCAAATGAATGTATGAAAAATTATATTTCGCTTGTGGATCAGTCTTGATATGAGTGGCTTTAAATTTTCCCTCAAACAGTCCTCCTGTACGTTGATATTTCGCATTAATGTATTTCGAATATGAAGTCAAAAGTTTACGCATAAATTCTGTAATCTGATTTTTATTCTTGCCGAAGTCGGACTTAGGCAAATTGTTGATTGTAAGATATATGTGAAAATGGTTAGGCATTAACACCCAAGCACCTATCCAAACAATGGGTTCACTTCTATCAAAATCCCAGACACTAATATCCGGTCTAACAATATCGTTACGAAAATTTATATTAATTTTTGAATTACAGAGATACAGCAACTTTATAAAACGGTCACGATCATAATCGTCTAAAAATATTTTTTGTTTGCTGTTCCCTCGACTATAAACATGATAGAACTCTCCTTCTACAAAAGGCACTTTTCTATTGCTCATACCAAAATGATACTGCAGAAGTCGGACTTAGGCAAGTCTTTTGTTAATACCTTCCGCAACTTTTGTTCTGCCTTTCGGGACGCATGAGTGGAAACATTTGCACTTCGCGCAGCGGTTTATCTACCAAGAAAGCGAACAATCTTTCACCGTAGGCAAAACCGAAAGCCGGAGGCATGCCGTGCTCCAGCATTTCCACAAATTCATCATCTGGCATCATCGCTTCCTCATCCCCCGCTTCAATTAATTTTCTTTGCGCTTCAAAACGTTCATGCTGATCTATTGGATCATTTAATTCAGAAAAACCATTGGTCATCTCAGCGCCAGCTAAAATGAGCTGAACACGTTCAGTAAGTAATGGATTTTCTGGTTTCATTTTGGAGAGCGGAGAAACAATTTTGGGCGCATCAACAAGCCATACTGGTCCGACAATTTGTTTTCTGCAATATTTCCAGAGCGAGTCAGTCAGACGTTCTTTATTTATGCCCTCATATTTCACCTTGAGCTCATCTAACTTTTTCATCATTTCTTTTTCTGTTGCAGAAAGTATATCTATGTTTAGTATCTTTTTTATAGTATCAGCATAAGTAATGTGTTCCCATTTTTTAGATAGATCAATTTTATGTCCATGCGTTTCAAAAATAAGTGTGCCGAATGTTTCCTTTATAATTTCTTTAATCATTTTTTCCGTAAACTCTATCCCCTGTTTATAATCCATATACCCGGCGTAAAATTCCATACCGGTAAATTCTTGGAGATGTTCTGGACTAGAACCTTCGTTTCTATATACTTTGCCAATTTCAAACATGCGAGGAAAACCCGCAGATAGCAATCTTTTTTGCCAAAGTTCACCCACTGAAATTCTCAGATAGACATCTATATCGAAATCATTGTGATGAGTTTTAAACGGCCGAGCTTCTGCTCCGCCAGTCGTGATTTCCAAAGTCGGAGTTTCAACCTCTAAAAAATTTTGCTTTTTCAAAAACTTTCGAGTTGCATCCCAAAATTTCGCTTTCTTTTCAAAAAGTTCTTTTATCTTCGGATTCATTAAAATATCCAAATAGCGTTTTCGGAATCTTTCTTCCACGTCTACCAAACCATGCCACTTTTCGGGCAATGACCGAAGGCTTTTAGAAAGCATACGCCAATCTTTCGTTTCCATTGTTTTCTCTCCCCTTTTGGTGGTAAAAAAATTGCCTTGAATTTCTATAAAGTCCCCGATATCAACCACCTCATTAAAAAAATCAAATTTTTCATCACCCAGAATATCTTTTTTCAGCAAGCCTTGAAAAGCTCCGGTGCCGTCATTCAAAGTTATAAAAACAATCGCGCCTTGTCCGCGGATAGACATGATCCTCCCGGCAATCCACTTGGTTTCTTTCTTTTTTTCTAAATCAGAAAAATTATCGACCGCGTCTTTCAAAGAGATTTCTCTTTTGGACTGGGCCGGATACGGATCAACACCTCTCTCCCGCAAGAGCTCAAGTTTTTTTATTCTGGCCTCTCTTATTTCATCAATTGAAGACATTTTACTTTTCAGCCTGAAACTGATCCGCCTTTGGCGGAAAGTTAAGAAACACTAAGAATTTTGTAATTAACTACTCCAATGGGGGTCTTGAAAGAAACTTTGTCACCTTTCTTTTTCCCAAAAAGCGCCTCGCCAAAAGGAGACTTGTTGGAAATTTTACCTGCTACCATATCGGCCTCTTCCGAGCCTACGATAGTACACACCTTTTCTTCTTTAGTTCCATCTTTTTGTACCGTGACTTTAGAGCCGATTTCGATCACTTCGCCGCCGCCGCCATGCACCGTCTCCGAGAACTGCAAAATTTGTTCTATTTTAGCGATCCGCTCTTCGAGCTTACCCTGATCTTCGCGGGTCTGATGGTATTCCGCATTTTCAGACAAATCGCCGAGCGACTTGGCATACTCCAACGAAGCCAAAATTTCACGCCTTTTTGGTCCTCTTAAATCTTCTAATTCCACTTCCAAAGATTTTCTTTTTTCTTCAGTTATATAATCGGCTGATTTATCCATGTTAAGCATCTTATCTTTTTTTGGCCAAAGAGTCAAGCAATATTTTACAAAAAACCATCTATGTGGTAGTCTCTACCTATGGCTAGCACGGTAATCGAAGTCAAAAAAAATCCAAACGAAAACAACTCGAGTGTTTTGCGCCGCTTTTCGCGCCGGATTCAGGAGTCTGGAATCATACGTAAAGTAAAGGGTAACCGCTACAATATCCGCAAAGAATCAAAATTGAAAGTAAAAAAGAGCGCCCTAAAGAGGCTCGCCCGACGAAAGGAGATCGAACACTTGAAAAAACTCGGGAAAATGATCACTAAATAAAATTAAAAAAATGCGTTTTCAAAAATTGAAAAACGATATTTTGGGCAAAAACTACTCGCTCTCGATTGCTTTTGTTGATGAAAAAAAATCCAGAGAAATAAATAAAAAATATAGGAAAAAAGATAAAGCAACCAATGTTTTGTCTTTTGCTTTGCGTGAAAACTTTGGTGAGCTAGTCTTGTGCAAGGCGGTGATAAAGCGGGAAATAAAAAATCAGCCGAAAAATTTAGAGAGAAATTTCGGGAATCAACTTCGCTTTTTAGTTATCCACGGCATGCTGCATTTGAAAGGTCTCAAACATGGCCAAAAAATGGAGAAATTAGAAAAGAAATACTTGTCTCGCACTAAATTTTTGATTAAGTGATATAATGTAATTATTATTAAATAAAATTTTAGTATCGGGATGATAAGAAATATTTCAGCCGGAATAGATATGGGGTCCTCCATGACAAGAATTGTGGTAGGAGAGTTTTTTAAAGGAGAAAAAAATCCTAAAATTGTTGGCATAGGTGAAAGTGAAACATCAGGCGTCAAGCACGGCTATGTGGTTAATGCCGAGGAAGCGGTACTCTCCGTAAAAAACGCGGTAGCCATGGCGGAAAAATCTTCCGGCATAAAAATAAAACGGGCCTTTGTGGCCGTGGGAGGACTCAGTCTGCGCGGTGAATTATGCAACGGTTCGGTGATTATTTCCAAAGCCGACGGCGAAGTGACCAACCTCGATATTCAAAAAGCGCTCGCCGATTGCGAAGAAAACTTAAATTTAAATAATAAAAAAATTATTCAAGTATTCCATATTTCTTCGCGACTGGATGGTAAAGAAGTGCTGGGCCGGCTAGAAGGTATGCGCGGAACTAAGCTTGAAGTCAAAGCTTTTTTTGTCACTTATTCCATCCAGCATCTGGAAGACCTGATCGAAATCGTGGCAAAAGCGGGGGTGGAAACCATTGACGTCATCGCTTCTCCGGTCGCGCTCGGCCAGATTGTCCTGTCATCCAAGCAAAAAATCGCCGGGGTGGCTTTGGTGAATATCGGACATCATATAACTTCTCTTTCTGTTTTTGAAAATGGCCTGCCAGTGTTCATTCACACTTTTTCGATTGGCGGCACCGACATTACCAATGACATCGCGCTCGGATTCAAGATCCCGCTCCCGCAAGCGGAACTTTTAAAACAAGGAAATATGGCCGAAGATTTTTCTAGAAAAAAACTAGAGGAAATTATCGAAGCGCGCCTCTCAGATATTTTTGAACTGATCGAGAATCATCTGAAAAAAATAAAGAGAAGCGGGCTTCTGCCGGCCGGGATCATCTTTGTGGGCGGCGGCGCCAACATCGAGGGACTGCCGGAACTTTCCAAATCCATCCTGAAACTCCCCGCAAGTTTTGGGACAACCGACTTTTTCGGCAACGCCAAAACCAAGCTTCGCGATTCTTCTTGGTTTGCCGCGCTCGGTTTGGTAATTTCCGGCCGGGACAACAGTTACTCCGAGGGTTCGTTCCGAAATTTACTTAAAGATTTAAAAAACACAATAAAATCAAGCATCAAACAACTGATGCCATAAAGAATTTAAGTTCTAGAAATTAGTCGCTAATTTCGGTTCTTGCTTTTTTTTGCTTTGGTGATAGTATGCTTTTATACAAGCAAATTATTAATAAATACTATTTATGCCAAAAATAAACCAAGAAATACAAAGTTTCGCTCGCATTATGGTCATCGGGGTCGGAGGGTCCGGTAAGAATGCCATTAACCACATGATAAATTCCAAGGTCAAGGGAGTTTCTTTCATCTGTATGAATACTGACACCCAGGATTTGCATCATTCTTTGGCTGAGAAAAAAATCCACATCGGCAAAAATCTGACGAAGGGTTTAGGCGCTGGCATGGATCCGGAAGTTGGCAAGAAAGCGGCGGAAGAAACTAAATCCGAAATCCAAGACGTCATCAAGGGGGCCGACATGATTTTCATCGCTTGCGGCATGGGTGGCGGCACCGGTACCGGCGCGGCACCGATCGTAGCGCGCGCAGCAAAGGAGCAAGGCATACTTACCGTCGCCGTTACCACTAAGCCTTTCTTTTTTGAGGGCAATCACCGGATGAAAATCGCCGAAAAAGGAATTGAGGAATTGTCCAAAGAAGTGGATGCTATTATCGTGATTCCAAATGATAAGCTTCTGCAGTTGTCCGACAAAAATACTAACTTCAAAGATGCCTTCGCGAGCGCCGACAATGTCCTCCGCCAAGCTGTCGAGGGTATTTCCGACCTTATCACCACTCCCGGCATCATCAATGTGGACTTTGCAGACATCAAAGCCGTGATGCGAGACGCGGGCAGCGCCCTTATGGGTATCGGCATCGCTTCTGGCGAGAACCGCGCCGAAAAAGCGGCTGTAGCAGCGATTAATTCCCCTCTTCTCGAAGTCTCGATTCACGGTGCCAAAGGTGTCCTCTTTGCTATCTCCGGCGGCGACGATTTGACGATTCATGAAATCCAAGAAGCAGCCAAGATAATCACCGAGTCCATCGACAAAGACGCCAAAGTTATTTTCGGTACTATTCGCGATGAAAAATTAAAGAAAGGAGAACTGAAAGTCACCGTCATCGCAACCAACTTCCCTGCCGATATGCCGAAGAAAAGCCTCTTTAGCGGATCCGGAGCAAGCGGCCAGACACTTCTCAAAGAAGACAATGCCAACCAAGCCAAAAAAGAAATAAGTAACAGTATCAGCAATGCTAAGGCAAGCAACATGAATACGAGCATGAACAACAGCGATTTTATGAAAAAAACGGACAAGAAACCAGATACCTTAAAAGAAATCATCATCGAAGATGACACTGATGACTGGAGTGCTGTTCCAGCATTTCTCCGAAGAAAAAAATAAACTTTTAGTGTATAATGTAAGGTATGATTTATGATTTAATAATTATCGGCGGTGGACCGGCAGGCGCGGCGGCGGCAGTGTATGCTTCCCGCAAACGGCTGTCCACGCTTTTTATCACCTCGGAGTGGGGCGGGCAGTCTGTCGTCTCTGAGAAAATTTACAACTGGATAGGCACGCCTTCCCTCTCCGGCAATGAACTTGCGGATAATTTTAAAAAACATGTCTTGGCCAATGCCACAGGTAAAATGACCAGTTCTACTCTGGAAGTAAAAGAGGGCGAAAAAGTAACAAACGTTGCGGAAGCCTTGCTTCCGCAAAATAGCGAAAGCAAGGCTTCCGCAAAATCATTTTCCGTAAAAACAGAATTAGACGAAGAATTTTTAACTAAAACTGTCCTTATTACTTCCGGCAGCGGGCGCCGAAAATTAGAAGCCAAAAATGCCGACCGGCTGGAGCACAAAGGCCTCACCTACTGCGCTTCCTGCGACGGACCGCTCTTTGCCGATATGGATATCGTGGTTATCGGCGGCGGCAATGCCGGCTTTGAGTCCGCCGCTCAGCTCCTGGCTTACTGTAAATCCGTGACTCTGCTCCACCGCAGCGATACTTTCCGCGCTGATGAAATAACCGTCGAAAAAGTTTTGAAAAATCCGAAAATGAAAGCAATTAAAAATGTGGACATTTTGGAAGTAAAAGGCGATAAATTTGTCGAAGGAATAGTTTACAAAGATAAAACTTCTGGAGAAGAAACTACCTTAAAAGTTTCGGGCATTTTCGTCGAGATCGGGCAAATTCCAAACACTGATTTTGTGAAAGGTGTGGTATCCTTGGACGAAATAGGCCGAGTCAAAATAGACGCTTGGACGCAAAAAACGGAAGTCCCCGGGATCTGGGCGGCCGGAGATTGCACTAATGTTCTCTATCACCAAAACAACATCGCCGCCGGCGATGCTGTTCGTGCCCTGGAAGATATTTATCTTTATATACACACAAAATAAAAATAGCCCCAACAGAGGGCTATTTTTATTTTTTTTACTTCGTCGCTGGATGCACAACACATGGTGTGGGGGTTCCACAAGTACAAGTTCCATCTGCCATATATTTATAATAAGTTAAATAATAATTGTAACGACAGACACGAGCGACTAAAACGCAACCATCGCACTTGTATATTATAGCACCAGAGTTATCCACTTTGCAAACTCTTGCAGACTTTTTTAAAGAGAATATAATAGAAGAGTTCGAGAAAGTTATTTTTACAACTAAAAGAAATGATTGGGGAAACTGGTTAGATTCCAGTACAGTGCCGCTACGGTAAGTCCCGAACACCAACAGGTGGAGGGAACAAGTCCGAATACCAATCATTTTATGTTTCCCGAGCAGGATAATCCTTCTTTATATCTTTATTTGAAGGCCCCAAAATTCTGCTCGTAGCAGGATTTTTTTATTTATCCCGTACTAAATTTTAGATTATGGGATATCACAACAAACATTATTAATAAAAATTTTAGTATCGGGATGTCTAAAAATCAAAAAAAATTATATATACGAATATTTATTGCAATAGTTTTTTCTGTTGTTATCTTATTTTTTATAGATACAAAAGAGAAAGAAGATGTTATTCAAAATATAGTTCAAGAATCAGTAGTCCCCTCGCCTCAAATAAACAATAAACCGAAAACTCAAATCGTAGATACCCCACCTAAAAACACCCAATCTGCTACCGTCCTAGCCGGCGCGACGACAGCCCATTTATCTTTCGCTCCCGATACCTCTTTCTATGATACCCTGGTCCAAGCTAAAAGTGCCGGCCAAATTGAATTTGCCGGTAAAAATTATCCAGGGCTGGGATTTTTTGTCACTGATATAGGCACCTTGCACGCGAGCAGAGGAAAATACCTGCTTTATTATATTAATGGGACCGAAGCGACAGTCGGCGTTTCGTCCTATACACTCAAAGATGGCGACATTATTGAGTGGAAATTAGAGTAGTTAGTGAAAAACAATAACAGTCAACAACAAACAAGAAAGGTAGGATAAAAAATGTTCTTTAAAAATCAAGTTAGCAGACGCAGATTTATTCTGCAGTTTGCCGGTATAAGTGGCCTTGCAATGTTGGGAGCACGCGATGCGTATTCCCAAGCAGGAAGCCGCTTGGATTGGGCCCGGACAAGCACGGGCATCCGGGTGGTGGGAACAGTGAATCCTGTAGATTCGGCTTGGGCATTCCAAAGATCCCCTGATGGCGCGAGTTGGATTACCCTGGAAGAAGAAGGGGTTGTCATCGGCTCAGGCCGAATTCGATGGGATATTCCCATTTCAACAAACGAGCCGGCCGGACTTTTCCGGCTGAAGCTTATAACGGTCCTCCGGATCGGAAGTAGGAATTACCGAATCGAGGCGAACAACCAGACACTGTTTGCAGCCATGGAAATCCTGCGAGTGCGAGTGTCTGACCCTTCGTTATTCGTTTCAGAATACAGGACTGAGCCAGAAGGTCAGTTCGTGACTGAAACAAACGGGGTGAAGGGAAAATGGGTCTTCGAAGTGAATCGCCAGAAAATCTTGGATACTGGCAGTTCTCGATACGTGCCCAAATTAGGTGATCGGATTGAATGGAAACTGATCCTTTAGTTGAACAAGATGACCCGGCCGGCCATGCTTGCTGGGTCACTTTTATTATCATTTAGTTTATAAATTTGCATATGTTTCTTTGAATTACAAAACTCCGCAAGCCGACTTTTTCACAGGCGCATTTAAATACCTTCAGTTGTCTGAATTTTTGAAACAAAAGTCTAATTTT
>MFVS01000022.1 GCA_001786195.1 Candidatus Nomurabacteria bacterium RIFCSPLOWO2_12_FULL_40_42 | reverse complement strand
GAAGGTTTTCATACAAAAAGCGCCTTATGGCGCTTTTTGTATTCTAGCATGATTGTGGTATATTTGGGGGATTAAGGGAGTTTCGTAATTCAAAGATATTAACATAGAGCTTTGCGTGCTTGCCAGAGATATAAACAAAATGACTATCACTGATTATTGCTTTTGTTTTTTTTAATATATCAACAACTTCTTGATTAATTTCACTCATATTCTTATCCTAACCTTTCTTTAATCTCTGAGCAATCTCTATTCCAAGATAAGGATTCCACATCGCGCCAGTGGCGGACATGACTATATCCGCTCCGGACTTTCTATACTCTTTAAAATCTTCCGGAGTAGCAACGCCACCGACACCAATAATCGTGAAATTATACCCGAATTTTTCGCGCAATTTTTTTAATCTAGACACCATATCCAACCCCGCCCATTTTATTGCATGACCACAAACTCCACTGCGCGACCTCCCTTCCCCCGGAAGCGCTTGATTGCCATTTTCATCCACTATTTCGGCAGAGATCGTATTTATGGCTGCAATTCCTTGGGCGACACAGCCCACTTTCTCTATGAAATTTCGGAGTAACGCTTCATGTTTAAAATATCCTATTTTAACAATAAGCGGGATGTCACCGATTTCTCGTTTTATTACTTTGACCACCTTGGCGCTTCGTTCTTGGTCATAGCAAAGCAAATTGTTTGTGCCTTCATTCGGGCAACTTAAATTTACCTCGATTACTTTTACGCCAGTTTCTTTGAGCATCTTCGCTGTTTTGGCAAAATCACTTATATACTCCGATACACTTTGTCTCTCTTTTTTTGTACCCTGAAAAGCACCGACCAAAATCTGCCCCCGATGTTCTTTTTTGCGCATATTTTTTAATAATTTCGCAATATCTTCCCGCCAAAATTCTGGCGTAAATGACGGCACTCCGAAAGAATTGGTGATTGAGAGAGGCTGAGTGTATTCACGGTTTGCAATTATTTTATTTTTTGTCTTTTTGAGAGTTAAGTCTCCGTCAATCTTCACGGATAAAACATTCGGCCACGGATGACATGGGTATTGCGCGCTGCGCACGGTTTTGTAAGTCACAATATCGAAACCATGATCAAGAGCCGCTTTCGCGAATTTGCCGTTGATAAGCGGCCCGGCAGCAATACCAAATGGCGAAAAAATCTTGTAACCAAAGAAATCAAACCGGGGTTTCCCTTTATTTTCTATAATTTTATTATCCGCCAAAGCCCCAAAGGGTCCTTTAGCGAAGTTCTCTTTATAAGATTGGGTTGGATCGTAAAATGGCAACAGAAGCATGTCTTGATTCTCGCACAAAATGGGTGTATTATCAAAATACCTGTCCCGTACTAAATTTTTGATTACGGGATATAACGATAAAGATTATTAATTAAAATTTTAGTACTGGGATGTTAATTCCAACTGTTATAGAAAAATCACAATTTGGGGAAAGAGCTTATGATATTTATTCACGTCTTTTGCGCGAACGCATAATATTCTTGGGCGGGCCAATCGACGACCATACGGCCAACATCGTCATCGCGGAGCTTCTTTTCCTCGAATCCGAAGATGCCAAAAAGGATGTTTTCCTTTATATCAATTCTCCCGGTGGATCGGTCACTTCCACGATGGCGATCGTAGACACGATGAACCATGTCCGCCCGGACATTGCCACTTTCTGCGTGGGTTTGGCCGCTTCCGGCGGAGCAATTATTTTGTCAGCCGGCAAAAAAGGCAAGCGCTTTATTTTGCCGAACGCCGAAGTGATGATCCATCAGCCGATGGGCGGGGTGGAAGGCCAAGCGACGGATATCGCCATCACCGCCAAACACATTTTGAAAACCAGAGACAATTTAAATAAACTTTTGGCAAAAAATACCGGCAAGACTCTGGTCCAAATAGAAAAAGACGTCGAAAGAGACTTCTTTATGGACGCCGAAGAAGCCAAAAAATACGGAATCATTGACGAAATAGTCACCAAATCCAAAGCTCCCACTGCTCAAGTAAATAAAAATACTGCTTAATTAAAAAAATAACTATGAATGAAGACCTTCTAAAAAATCAAGAATTTGTCAAGAAGAAAAATAAATTCTTATCTGCCATGAAAAGCGGAAGAGAAATTAAAATTGATGAGTTAATTACAGATAATGAGTTAATGGCTGACAAAGAAACTGTACTATGTATGTTACAAACGCAAGGAGGTGATTTACTTAAACATGTTTCAGCAAATCTTAAAGATGATGAGCAGGTTGTTTTTCAGGCATGCACAAATGAGGGTGTAAATCCAGCAATGAATGACGCTACACCTTTCGAACACGCTTCTGAAAGAATTAAATCATCAGATCAATTTATGTCCAAATTAAAAAAGTATTGGCTTGCTTTTGGAAGAAATGATCAGGCAGGATTAATCCAAAGATATTCCCTACAAAGAAAAAACAATCTCGCTAGTTAGTTGCTGATCTCACATTTTAGACAAGTTCGATTTTTTTGTCTAAAGCGGTAGCTATTTTGCTAATCGTGTTAAAAGATAAACCCTGTCTTCCACTTTCAAGTCGTGCTATGACTGATTGCGGCATATCTGCTTTCTTTGCCAATTTTTCTTGAGTCATTTTGTTCGCTAGCCGAGCTTGTTTGATTTGATGAATCATGTCTAACCTGGCCACCTCTTTTTCGTAACCTTCTTTGAATCCCTTTATTTTCATCTGTTTTTTGAGTACATCCTCAAAACGAACAAATTTTAATCCTTTTATAGTAATTGTTTTCATATTTTTTAATTAGTAATTAATTTATAATTTTTTTCTGCCATATCTATTTCATTTTTTGGGGTTTTATTAGTCTTTTTTATAAAAATTCTTACAAAATAAACAATTTCTTCGTGAATGAAAAATATTAATCTGTATTTTTTAACTTTTAATTCTTTAATATCTCCTTTTAATTGTCTTATATAAACGGAACCGAATTTTTTATCACTTAATGCTTCAATCGCTCCAGATATTTTATCTTGGTCATCAAACGGCAAACTAGAAATAAAAATTTCAATGTCTTGAAGTAATATTGTCCTAAATTTATTACCCATGACTTAATTATAATACGCTCATTCGACAAAGCCAAGTATAGCAAAATTGCTATACTCTTGTCAAGTTACTAAATTATTTTCAGACTCCCGCCTGTGTTTCCCGCCATTATATAGTCGGCGACTTTGTTTTCTACAATTTCTTCTATAGCGCGCTTGATCGGCCTTGCGCCGAACTCTGGATCAAAACCAGCCGCTGAAATTTTATCGATGAGTGCGTCAGTGATAACTAGAGTGATTTTTTTATCTTCCAGTAGGCGCTCGGCAAATTCGTCGAGCATGAGAGAAGCTATCTTTCTCGTCTCGCCTTGGTCAAGCGGCTTGAAAAGCACGATGTTGTTAAACCGATTCAAAAATTCCGGCGCGAAGATGCCGCTTTGAATCAAACTGTTAATTAAACTTTTTTTATCAATCCCCGGATTAGCAATAATCTCCGCGCTGCTGGCATTGGAAGTGGCTATGATAATAGCATCTTTGAAACTTGCCTCTCGACCGGATTCTCGGGTGAGTCGGCCTTCATCTAAGACTTGTAAAAGCAGATTGCGAATAAGCGTATTCGACTTTTCTAATTCATCGAAAAAAACTAGGGAGAGCGGCGCTTCTTCGATGACCGACGCCAGCCGGACAGTGAAAACATTCACCGATCCAGCCAATGCAAACTCGCTCATATCAAAACGGATCATGGCGTTTTTGCGGCCGAAATAACTCTCCGCCAAAATTTTAGCGGTATGGGTCTTACCCACTCCGGTCGGACCCAAGAAAAGAAAACTGCCAGCCGGCTTGCTGTGGTCGGCGACACCAGTACGCAGACGTTTGAGCGCCTTGGAGACGTCTTTCACTGCTTCATACTGCCCGACAATTTTTCTCCTCATCGAGACCTCCAATTCTACTAAAACTTTCCGCTCGTCCGCCCCTATTTCCCCGATCGGCATATTGGTCTTGTCGGAGACTATTTGCCGCACATCTTCCACGGTGATAGTTTTGCCCAAGGTTTGCAGTTCTTCCAAAATTGAAAGAGATTTTCCCGGTTCGTTTTGATTGTGAATCAAGCGATCCGAAAGCCGCACGATTTCCTGGAGTGCTTCCAATTTTATAGAAATTTTCAGCGCTCGGGCCTGATTTTTTAATATTAGGAGAGTGTCTGCTGCGTTCGTTTCACTGATGTCCACCTTTCCAAATTTCGAAAGAAATTCCGGATGATTTTTGAGTACTTGGTCGTAGTTTGATAAATCCGTCGTCGCAATAATGCCGAGATGCGGCATATGTAAATAAGGCACCAGCCGCTCATACAGCATTTCATAAGCGTGGATATTTTCCAGAACCACAATCACATTGCCAGCGTTCGCTGCTTCTTGCAAGCACTTATCAAAATCGGATAAAGACAATCCCTCCAGAGTTAATTCCACAATGCGATGATTGCGGACACCAGGAAAAGAAAGTCCCGACTGCCCCAGACGTCCCAGATATGAAATGAGGGTGGACTTGCCGACGCCGTTATCCCCTACCAAAAGCACATTATGATTTGTCTCTTTGGACAGTCCGCGTTCGATCATGCGCAAGGCTTTGTCTTTGCCATAAATTTTTTGCATTGATGAACCGACAATATCTTGACCATGAGTATTAAGATTGTAAGTATCGCCATACGAAAGCGAAGCCCAAAAACTTCCTAAATTTTGCAGATAATCCGTGCTGATATTGATGGGTAAAAAGAAAAAAATCGGGAAAGTTAGAATAATAAGAATTGTGAAAGCTAGCCCGAGAATTATCAAAATAGTCCGGGCCAAGAAACCCAAGACTCGGGAAAAAATAAAAAAAACGATTTTTTCGATAAAAGTGAGGTGGGCTCCGGCGCCCCTATCCATTCTCCAGGGCAAAAAAAGAGTTTTCAAAAATAATGGAATCGAAAAAGCATTGAAGGCATAGATCACTAGATTTTTCCAAGATTTTATTCCCGGGTGCATTAGATTATTCTAACACACATAGATCCCGTACGAAATCTTGCTAATAAACAGTTCTTATGTTCAATATATAAAGTTATTAATTTAAGTAATTTCGTACGGGATAGACAAAAAATGAGTAATCTGTTATACTGAAAGAGTTGAATTTAAAAATTTTATTGCTTAATTTAAAATCGGGTTTAGGGGAATATTCCATATATTATGAAGCTTAAAAGGGAAAGTTTTGAAATCTTATTCAAAGATAGCTCTCTGCTGGAGACAAATCCATAAATATAGGACATGTTCTTGTGAGCTCACACAAAGCTTATGAATATAACATTGATAACAATTCTATTAAGTGCCGGGGCACTCTTTTTTGGTGTTTTGGTGGGATATTATTTGCGCGTGATCGTCGCCTTAGGGAAAAGAAGGTCTATCGAAATAGATATCAAACAAATGATGGTCGGCGCCAAAGAAGAAGCGCAGCGAATCACCGATGAAGCGAAAAAGAAATCTGAAGAGCAATTGGGGAATTTAAAAGAGGAAGAAAAAAAGAAAGAACAGGAGTGGCGGGAGACGGAGAAAAGACTTATCAAAAAAGATGAGTTTTTAGACGCGCGGCAAGTGGAGATAGACAAGGAAGTCGACAATATAAAAATGAAAGTCGAGGAAGTCAAAAAGATTCAGGAAAAAGTATTGAAAATTGAAGAAGAAAAAAGAGCCGAGCTTGAGAGAGTCGCCAAATTGAGCGAGAATGATGCCAAAGAAGAACTCTTGCGGGATATCGAAAAGAAATATGAAGAAGATATTTTGACCAGAATCCAAAAACTGGAAAATAATAACGAAGAGAAGCTGGACCGCCGAGCCAAAGACATTTTGGCGACCTCTATCCAGCGCTTGGCCTCCAGCACCGCTTCGGAGCTCATGACCACTGTCGTCTCTATCCCAAACAACGAAATCAAGGGTAAAATCATCGGCAAGGAAGGCCGGAATATCCGCGCTTTCGAACGAGCGAGCGGCGTGGAGCTCATTGTGGACGATACTCCGGGCTCAATCGTCATTTCTTCGTTTGATCCGATTCGCCGGCAAGTGGCTCGACTGGCCTTGGAAAATTTGATCCTCGACGGGCGCATCCAGCCGGCAAAAATTGAGGAACTGGTGGAAAAAGCTAAAGAAGAGATAAATAAAATAATCAAAGAAAAGGGTGAGCAGGCTGTTTATGAATGCGGCATCTTTAACTTTGATCCGCGTATCATCGCCATCATTGGCCGATTGTATTTTCGAACTAGTTACGGACAAAATGTGCTTCAGCATTCCATCGAAATGGCCCACATTGCCGGAATGTTAGCGGAAGAGCTTGGCGCTGACGTCGCCATCGCTAAAGCTGGAGCTCTGGTGCACGACATCGGTAAGGCTCTTGACCACGAAGTGCAGGGTACGCACATTGAAATCGGTATCCGCATCCTGCAAAAGTTCGGTGCTGACCCTCGCATCATCACCGCGATGAAAAGCCATCATGAAGACTATCCGTATGAGACAATCGAAGCCATCATCGTCCAGACCGCAGACTCCATTTCCGGCGGTCGACCCGGAGCGCGCCGCGACTCGGTGGAAAATTACTTAAAGAGGCTCCAAGAACTGGAGGCCCTGGTCAATGCCTTCCCATCTGTCGAAAAATCTTACGCTCTCCAGGCTGGACGTGAAATTCGTATCTTTGTCACTCCGGAAAAGATCTCCGATGCTGAAGCCAAAATAATGGCTCGCGATATTGCTATGAAAATAGAGAAGGAACTTAAGTATCCTGGAGAAATCAAGGTAATAATGATACGAGAAATGAGGATTATTGAGTATGCGAGATAAAATATACCGGGCTTGCCCCCACACTTACTCGCAAGACACGCCTTTTGGCGCATTGTAATCAATATCTTGCAAGTAAGTGTTTGGGCTTGCCTTAAAAAACCCTTGATATATAATGGGTAGGTATTAAAAATAAGGGTATTTTGGTCGATATGAATCCCGTACGAAATCGCGAACGCGATTTCGTACGGGAATATTATTAGTTTATATAAAAATAGAATAGTTAATTGATTATTGTTAATAATTGGTTCGCGTTCTATTTCGTAACGGGATGAATAAACAAGCATTAGCTGAATGGGTACACGGAAAGCTTGGCGGCACGAAAGTGCAGGCTGAAGAGGTCGTAGACGGATTGTTTGGCGCTATCATTGACGCTTTGAAAAAGGGCGGTGAAGTTTCCATCGCCGGCTTCGGAATCTTCTCTGTTAAACAAAGAGCAGCTCGTATGGCTCGCAATCCAAAGACTGGGGAGCAAGTCAAAGTGGAAGCAAAGAAAGTTCCAAAATTCCGAGCAGCCAAGGGTTTGAAAGACTCAATTGCATAACTTTATCTCGCGAGATAAGAATAAGCAAAATTAAAAAACACCCCAGTTGGGTGTTTTTTAATTTAGTACTTCCGGTCATTTCTTTGAATACGGAGATGGGATTGAACTATCGCTGTCGCGACTATCTCCAAAACCAACTTTTCCTACACCATTCTTTTCAGCCTCCCGAAATGCCTTTTTCAAACTTTTCTCGGTATTCGCTTCTCCCTTTTTCATGGCCTGACAAATAGCACAATCATCACAACCTTCCCATTCCTCTTTTTTATTTTTATTCTTTTGTTTTTTCATTTACTTCTTTGTGTTTTTTTATTCCTGCATATTCAGCCAAAATAGGTAAATCAATCCAAAATATCAACTCGCGGTATGCTTCTGACATTCTAGAGGCGAGGTCTTCCATTATGTCGTCGTCCACATTTTTTATATCAAATCCAGCATCCTCTAAATCATACCGACAGACACTAGTGATAGGAAATTCTTTGAAAAGTTTTTGTTCTTTTTTAATCTCAATACCGGATTTCATGTTTTTATTTTTTGATTACCTTCTCAAAACCAGAATTATATTCGACCAACTTTTTCCAATTTATTTTTCCGTCATCACAAAACTTTTTTGAAAACTCTAGTGTAAGTTTATTTATTATTTGGGCATAATTTTCCGCAAATTCTTCATTTTTCTCCCTTGCTTTGTAACCAATTGGCTCAACGATGTCTATATATAATTTTTCATTGCCAGAAATAAGCTCCCAAAATCGTTGTCCACATAATTTTAAATAGTCACCCTTATTTGGCTTATTATCCCTACCAAAACAACACCCATTAACTGCAACAACTTTTTTACCAGTTTTTGCATGCAATAATTTTTTAGCACTTTTAAAATTTATTTTAAGTTGACGAATTTGACTTGAATTTCCCCAATTCCAACCAGCTTTTATTTCAACAACATGAATTACTTCGTCTTTTTCAAATTCTAAGTCTATGCCTGTTAATTCTGATTTTTTAGCACCATACACTTTGTCACAAACAAAAATCGCTAGCCCTTCAATAAAATCACCAAACAATGTTTCCTCTTGTGATTGTAGAAAGGCATCCAGAAACCCTTTAATTAAATCTTGTGCTGTTAACACATTTTTAGCTCTAAAAAGATATGGATTTTTCTGTTTCAAAATTTTTAAAAGATCGACTTCGTTTTGCACATAATCCAATCTTCTTTGGTGAAAGATTGAAATATGTTTTTCTACATATTCATAAATTTCTTCTGGGTTAAATTTTTTCATATAACGATTCTGTTATAGTTAAATAAGGATAACTTTTTTGTGCAATTTTTTTCTTAGCCATTTCAACATACTCTGGAATTATATCGATACCAATAGAATTACGCCCCATTCTTTGTGCTACTTCTGAAGTAGTACCGGAACCCAAAAAAGGATCTAAAACAAAATCATTTACTTTAGTAAATAATTTAATAAACCATTCTGGCAATTCTTTCGGAAAAGCCGCACTATGATTTTGATTGTTACATACGGTCGCAAATTGTAAAACATTACTAGGATATACCATGCTTCGTTTCAACCAATTAGAAATATTTTTACCAAATCCGCTACCACTTTTGGAATTATCTCGTATTTTATCGGTTTTGCTCAGATTTTTCAGTCGATTATTCGCCCAGTCACCAACTGGTACCATTACCGCCTCTTGATACATATTAAAATTACGTGTCTTATTGAATTGTAATACTCGTTCCCATGAATCACGAAAACGATTTGGCCATTTGCCTGGATAAGAATTTTTCTTATGCCAAATAAATTCCTCCGTCCACAACCAACCCTGTTTTCTTAATGCTAAAATAAGTTCAAGCACATAAGTATTACGTTCACCATTTTCAGCTTTTTCCTTAATATTCAAAATGAAAGTGCCAGTCGGTTTTAATACGCGTAATAATTGTTCACTGACAGGCAAAAACCATTCAACATATTCTTTAGTGCTAATACCACCGTAGGTATTTTTTCTTCTATCTGCATATGGTGGTGAAGTTACAATCAAATCAATCGAGTTATTGTCAATTTCTTTAAGTATTTCACGAGAATCACCAAGCAATATTTTTGTCGTTATGTTGTGCATAAAATGATTATACCAAATTTTATAATAAGAAGAAATTTCTAATACTTCCTAATCACCGCCTTCAAGACTGCATTTATATTCAAAGAGTGCACCGGATAGATCGGCTTATAATTTTTATTTGCTGGCTCCAGCCAGACTTTGTTTCCTACTTTTCTAAAATATTTCAAAGTGAACTCGCCGTCTACTTCGGCAATGACTATTTGCCCGTCTTTGGCCTGATTCGCCCGCTCCACTAGCACCATATCCCCCTTCGATATATGCGCATCGATCATTGAGTCCCCGTCCACCTCGAGCATATAGGTCGTGGCTTTCTTTTCAATTAATAAATCATCTAGATTAATCCGGTCAGCCAATTCTTCTTCAACAGTCGCCGGAAATCCGGCCGTGACAAACCCAAGCATGGGGACACTCCCAATATTTTCCGCAAAATTATTAGTCGGAATCAACCGGCCCAAGTGATCTTTAGCCACTAGTCCCGCCTCGAGCAATTTGCCGACCACTCTAAACACCGCATTCTTGGATTTGAAATCAAAAAGCTGCATCATCTCCGAATACGTCGGCATTCTTTTATTTTCCGAGTAGAAAGATTCTAGTTTGGTTTGGTATTCATTAGGCATAGATATTTTTTATATCCTTCTGGAAAAAGAAATGGATAATCCTCTGCCCCAGGCTTCTGCGGTTGTGATAGCGAATTTTTCGGAGAAGAAGTTTGTGATCTCTGGCCTCTTTGAAATACGCTTCCCCTTGGAGAATTTTAAAATCAATTCTCTTATTAATCTTCTGTATCTCCCGCTCTAACATTTTTAAATATTGTGTTTGTGACATATTATTAAGGAGTGAAACGACTATAATAATAGTCACCCTGTTAAATAAAATCTTTGGATTTTAAATTTTGCTTTGCAAAATTTATTTAACAGGGTTGAATAAAATATATTCGCTACGCTCATTATTTGTAATATCAATAGTATAAGTGAACGCTCGTTCACTGTCAATAACCCACCTGTGGATAACCCCGAACCAGAGCAAGCTCGGTACGGGGCAGACTCCAAATAGCTATATAATACTCGCTTATTTCAGATTAGTCGGATCAGCGCGCAGATGTAAATTTTGATTCAAGCTATTTAACTGCTTCATTTCCTCTGCCTCTAATTCAAAATCAAAAACTTTTATATTTTCTTCGATCCGTTCCCGGTGGGTAGACTTTGGCAGAGGAATCGCCCCATGTTGCAAGCTCCAGCGGAGCAATATTTGCGCGCTGGTTTTCCCATATTTTTTGGCGATACTATTTATTATTTCATTATCAAGTTTCTCTCCAAGGATGAGCGGCGAATGAGCTTCGAAGGTAATATTATTTTGCTGGCAATAATTTAACAATTCTTCCTGGTATAAAAACGGATGAAATTCTACTTGATTGATGGCTGGCGGAATCTTTACATATTTTTTCATTTCTTCCAAATGTGTAATTGTATAATTTGAGACGCCGATGGCTCGCGCTTTGCCTAATTTACAAATTTCTTCCATGGCTCTCCAAGTCTCTTGCCTTTTGTTTATACTCTCCCCTTTCGCATGGTCTCCCGCCGTCGGCCAGTGGACCAAGTATAGGTCTACATAAGAGAGCTCAAGCTTGGAGAGCGACACATCGATCGCCTTAAGCGCGTTATCATAACCTTGATCGGTATTCCAAAGCTTAGTGGTCACAAAAATTTCTTCTCTTGGTATACCAGATTCTCGAATTGCTTTTCCGACTCCTTCTTCATTTTTATAAATCATCGCCGTATCAATATGTCTGTATCCCGCCTCCAAAGCCCATTTGACTGCATTCACCACTTCTTCCCCATCTGGAATCCGAAAAACCCCAAACCCAATGACCGGTATCTCTGTTTTATTATTTAAAATTATTTTTGAATTTGCATTGAGTTTAATCATTTTTATATTGAACCTAAAAAATCTAATACCTGGTCTAATATTCCTTTCGCTGCAGGATACGTAATTAATTTTTTTGCTTCTTTATAGTTAACCCATTTCAATTTGGGAATTTCTGTCTTGAAATTTTCAGGAGTCACCACAGTCATAGAAGGAACGAAACCTATAAAATACTTTACAGATTTATTGTACTGGAAACTGTCTTTTAAAAAGGAATAATGCTCAGTAAATGTTTTGTCTTCTAATAAATTAACCGCATCAATGCCAGTTTCTTCTTTTAATTCTCTTATGGCAGTTTCTTTTTCAGACTCCCCTGCATCTTGATGGCCTTTAGGAAAACCCCAGTGCCCTGGCGCTGTATACTGCCTGTGCAACATTTTCTTTATAGGTCAGTTTTATTTTGTCTCTAGTTTTTCGCAGGCGTACAAATTTTCTTTTACCAATCCACGACCCGTCCGCCGCATGAAAAATTATTTCTTCCGGTTTTTCTTCACCCCTATCGACAGCCCCAACCGAAACAAGTTTTTTCACAAGTTCATTTTTATCTATTTCCAGAAATCTTGTTTCTATTTCTTTTTGCATAATTTTAATTTATGTATTCATCTTTCGGGCGGCAACCAAGGCAAAAAGCATAAAATACTTCTCCAGATCTTTCAAGTTGCTTTTGTATTCCCGGCCTCCCAATACCGCATCCGCGAAAACTTCTCGGGCACGATCAAGCTCTCTCCGGCGGCTTTTCCATCGATTATCTTCCTGGGTTAAATCAAAAAGCTCCAGAGCTCGCGTAACCGCTCCCAAAAAAGAATTCTCATCTTTCCCTTGCCACTTGGCGGCTCGTCCGACTTCGCTGCCACCTATCTTTTGAAACATCATGTTTAGAATGAATCTTGGCTTTAAGCTTGTCCCAACTTGTCTTATCTTTTACAATTCTTGTCTCCATAAGTTTAATGTAACATATTTTAACTATGTATTCATCCTTCACAAACTCAGGATCACTGCGTGACCTTCGGCCGATACTGGATCGCCTCCAGGATATGATTCGCTTCGACTTCTGGAGAATTTTCGAGGTCGGCTATGGTGCGGGCGATTTTGATGACCCGGTGATAGGCTCGGGCAGAAAGGGCTAGACGCTCGGCGCTGTTGTCGAGCAGGTCTCGCACCTCTTTGGTCAGTTTGACCATACTGCTCAAGTCTTTCACATTCATTTCGCTATTGGTTTTTATTTTTCGCTTTGTGTTCTGGGAATTCGCAAATCTTTTCTCTTGGATCAGCCGTGCCTGTTTTACTCGGTCTTTGATCGTATGCGTTTTCTCGCTCCTTACCACTTCATCGCTCAATTTTCGATAATCCACGTTTCCCACAGTCACCCATAAATCTACGCGGTCAATTATCGGCCCCGAAATACGACGTGCATAGCGCTCCAGATCATTTGGTTTGCAAATACAAACTTTATCTTTGTTGCCTTTGTTACCACACGGGCAAGGATTCATCGCCGCGACTAAAATAAAATTGGAGGGAAAAATGGCCGAGCCACGTGCTCGAGAAATGGAAACAATATTGTCTTCGAGTGGCTGACGCAGTGCCTCTAACACCCTTTTTTCAAATTCCGGAAATTCGTCCAGAAAAAGCACTCCCTTGTGCGCGAGTGTCACCTCTCCCGGCTTCGGGTTTGTTCCTCCGCCTATCATCGAGACATAACTCGCCGTATGGTGCGGCGCACGAAACGGCGGCTCGGTGATGAGGACATCTTCGAGTAATCCGACAATGGAATGAATCCCGGTAATTTCCAAAATTTCATCATTACTAAGCTCCGGCAAGATGTGCGAAAACACTCTGGCAAGCATGGTCTTGCCTGTCCCCGGCGGACCAGAGAGAGCGATATTGTGCCCTCCGGCCGCGGCAATTTCCAGACCTCGTTTGGCGCTCTCTTGCCCCCGGATATCCGAAAAATCTATGTCGTGAGTTACATCTTTATGAATTATGGCAGTTAGTTTTTGTGCTAAAATCTTTCGACTCTTTACATCTATTGATTTTCCTTTTCGACCTGCCCCGTAGGAAGTACTCTTTCCTTCGGGGTCGTAATCAGAAACATGATCAATGACCTCCTTCAAATTCTCCGCTCCGTAGACGGTGATCCCTTTGACCAACGCCGCCTCGGATGCATTCCCTTTCGGAACAAATATTTCCTTGTATCCCAATCGCATAGCTTGCTCGGTCAAAGGCAGTACCCCTTTGATCAGCTGCAATTCGCCATTGAGTGAAAGTTCACCCAAAAATATTTTTTCCTTGGGATCGAAATCTATCTCTTCGGCAGAGAGTAAATAGGCGAGCGCCATCGCTAAATCAAAATACGGACCCTCTTTTTTCAAATCTGCGGGAGAGAGCGAGATGATGATCTTTTGGTTTTGGCTTTTAGGAGACTTGAAGCCGGAGTTCTTGAGAGCGGAGCTCATCCGATCCTTCGACTCATCCACGGCTTTATCCGGCAAGCCGACAATCGTGAAAGCGTGCAAGGTCTTTGGGGTAATATCAACCTCGATAGTAACTATTTTACCTTTGAGTAGATGCGTTTGCGCCGAATACACTCTTGAGAAACTCATGGGATAAATTATCAACAACCCTCGGTTAAAAATAAAGATATGGTTTAAGCTGGAACAAACTTACTGACAGTCCAACGCCCACCGGCTTTTCGTGCTTCAACAACCTTTCCTTGAGCAGAAGAAACATTTCCTTTATTGGCTTCATTGAGTTTATTATCTCCCTTGACAGTAATAAAAACAGATGCCCCATTCGGAATTTTGGCATATAGATCAGGGTTCTTATTTAAATATTGATCAAACTCAAGAGAAAGTTTGATATTTTTTTTTATAGTTTTCTTTGTCATGTATTTCTTGACCTAACTCTTAAATAATTTTCCTTTATCTTCTGATAATCTTTAATTATATACTTTTTTGCCCAGGTAAACACAATATTTGCATCACTACCCAATAATATCCTATATTCCTTTTTATGTAAATGGTAAGTATGGCGATGCGGTTAACCGTGGCAATTATCTACTCTCATTATATGCCGCCACCGTCCATTAATCAATGACGAATAATTAACGGAAAAGTAACTTATTTTGCCACGGTTTTGAGTAAAATTTATATCCAGCTTGTCCTCTTTTGTTAAATATTGCGTATAATCTTTGGATTTCATCGATTTACTTTTTATATCTTTTTTCTGAAATCTTCCACTGTTTCTTTTGCTTCTTTTTCAATCCTTCTAAAAGCTTGTTTGGATTCTCTTGTTTATTTGTTAAATTTGGGAGTTGTTCCATATAATTATTCCAACTTGGAGGACAAACCTACAAGTAGTTAATTTTCTAAATGTTCTTTACAAGTTCGCGCCGCCGGATTAGCTTCGAGACGGGTCATTTCAATTTCCTTTTTGCACACTTCGCATTTACCGAAGGAATCCCGATTCAATCCTTTCAGCGCTTTTAAAATGCTATTTAGTCTGGGCTCCAAAGTTTTAATCATCGAACTCCTCGCTTCAAAGTCTTCAAACCGATCCGCCATGTCGTTCTGATCTGTCTCTGGAGTCGCTAGCTCTTCTGGAGTCGCTTCCCACTCTCCGGTGTCCGTATTGAGTTTGCCCATGTCGCGCAATTCCTCCAACAAGATGTCTCGTTCTACTTCCAACTTTTCTTTAATTTTTTTCTTGTCTAACATCCCAGTACTAAAATTTTAACTAATAATCTTTATCTTGATGTCCCGTAATCAAAAATTTAGTACGGGACAAGTACCCAAATGATAGCATGTATTGTTTTAACAGCAAGTATTTCATGTTAAGTACCTAAAAAGAATAGATAGTTCGCCCCCACCTCTTGAGAGAATTCCTTATTACGCGGCTAATAGAAAAAATGGTAACGGAATCTCCACTAAAGGTAATGAAATATTATATGAATCTTTTGTAACAAGAATTCCAAAGTTGCCATCTCTGGCATGCTTGCTAACAAATTCTTGCACTGTTCTACGATGTTTTGTATCGATGTTGGATTGATAATAAACCTCAATCGGTACCACTCTACTTCCAATTCGTACGACAAAATCAATTTCACTTTCGCCCCGTGGCTCACGAAAATATGACACATCGGAGATACCCGGGAACAAGCGAATTACATTATGCACTAATGTTTCTGTAATCCTGCCCCGATCTTGTCCCGCTAGAGAAGTTGTAACCTTAGTGATTGCCTGCATGAGCATCGGATCAGCTGCATAGAGTTTGGCATGAGTTGATCTCAAGCGCACTGGTTTTCCTGTGAAGCGTTCAACTTTACGGATGAGCTCCGTTTGTAGTAAAAGTGGCAGAGCCTCAGTCAATGTTACTCGTGTTGTGTGAATAAGCGCCGCAAGTTCCTCAAGATTGTATTCTTGCCCCGTTCGAGCAAAGGCGTAACGTAAAAATTGATGGAAAATTTCCGGTCGGCGAATCTCTTTAACCAGACGTAAATCTTCAAGTGTGACACGCTCAACGAATTGGTGATCAACAAACGAAGCCCGTTCTGCAGCTCCCCGCATTCCCCACAGCTGTGGGAAGCCACCTGCTGTAGCATATTCTTCCGCATAGAGGTTCCATTGCTGCATACTTTCAGGCGAGCTTTTTGTTGAAAGAGATTTAAAAAACTTTTTCAGGGATGAGGTATCACCAATATCAAATGTCTCACTAGAAAAATTGGATAAAAATTCCTTATGTTCAGGGTGATGAAATCTGACATATTCTCGGAAAGTAAAAGGTGGCAAAGCAATATCTACTAAACGACCAAGTAAACTTTCAAGTGATTTTCTGAATATGGTGTGTGATGCTGAACCGGAAATAATAAATCTGATCGGATAACGAAGATCTATATAACGCTTGATGTAAAGTTCCCAGCATGGCAATCTCTGCACTTCATCAAGAAAACAATACAATGTATTAGTCGAGGTACGTAATGCTGTCCCCGCAACCTGAGCCCATTGGGCAAGTAATGCTTCAAGAAGGGTCCCTTGATCTCTCGGTGGTAATTGTTGAATAAGCGGATCATCAAGTGAGAAGAAAAGGATATGGTTAACACGTACTTTCTTTTCTTCAATGAGATGCTTAATGATTTGATTGATCATCGTGGTCTTACCGACTCGTCTAGGACCATTGATGAGTAAAGCTAAACCATGATTCGCTTCCGTGTATCGTAACGCTCGATCAAAAGCATCCCTTTTGAATTCAGGAGTTGCAAGGTACCCCTTTTTTAAGACAGAAAATCAACTAATTAATTTCATTTTAACTTGAAGCGATTTTTTTAGCAAATTCTCTAGGCGACATTT
>MFVS01000021.1 GCA_001786195.1 Candidatus Nomurabacteria bacterium RIFCSPLOWO2_12_FULL_40_42 | reverse complement strand
TTCTTTGTATTCATAGTCATAATACCGACTACACTAACAGGAATTATGAGCTATACAGAGGTTTTCACTGACTTTATTTGTGAGCTATTAGGGAGTCTTTACTTTTTAGATAGTTTTTGATACTATGAAAAAATGTCAGAAAGTGAAAATTCTATAGAAAAAGATTCAAATTCCAAGGTCTATGAACTCGGCTATCTTTTGGTGCCTAGCATCAAAGAAGAAGATGTGCCGGTTAGTTATGGCAATCTCAAAGAACTGATCTTGTCATTAGGTGGCGAGCTCGTTTCGGATGAAATGCCGAAAATGATAACCCTCGCTTATTCCATGCAAAGAGTTACTTCTAATATCCGGAGTCGTTTCAGCACAGCGTATTTCGGCTGGACCAAGTTTGTGATGGAACCGGAAAATGTTTTGGAATTGAAAAAACGTCTAGACCTCGACCCTAATTTTATTCGATTTTTGATATTGAAAACAGTTAGGGAAAATACTATTGCTGCTAAGAGATTTCCTCGAAGCGAAATGTATAAGCGGCCGAAAACTAGAGGTGTCAAAACGGAGGCCGCCGTTCCAATCAATAAAGAAGCGATTGATAAAGAAATAGACGCACTAATCGCGGTATAATAATATGTATCCCGTACGAAATCATGCTAATATAGTTTCATATAGGGGTATAGGTCAATTAATAAATTTAATAAAATTTTGTACGGAATGTATTTAAACAAAGCAATTTTAATAGGCAATCTGACTCGCGATCCAGAACTTACCACAACGACCTCTGGTTATAAAGTTTGTAAATTTGGAATGGCGACCAATCGCGTCTGGAAAGATAAGAACGGCGCTCGACAGGAGTCTGTTGATTACCACAATGTCGTAGTTTTCGGACGCCAAGCGGAGACAGTTGCCCAGTATATGAAGAAAGGCAGTTCGATCTTGGTGGAAGGCAGGATGCAGACCAGAAGCTGGGAGGACAAGACCTCGGGAGAGAAAAAATATCGCACTGAAGTCATCGCCGATCGCACCCAATTTGGTCCGAAAGGGGGAGGCGCGGGATCGATTGGTGCTTCAAGTATGCCTAAAAATCAAGGCGCAAGCGGTAAAAGTGAAGAAGTCGACACCATAGAATATCCCGAGGAAGATATTAACCCGGAAGATATACCCTTTTAGTTATAAAGTTTATAAAGTAGAAAGTTATAAAGTATAAAAAATGCGACAAGATTATTTCTCAGCCAACAATATAAAGTTTATAGATTACAAGGACATTGAAATTCTAAAGAAGTTTTTGAACCCAAATGGTAAAATCATGAGCCATAAGAGGACAGGCGTGACTGCCAAAAACCAGCGGGGGCTGACCTCGGCTATCAAGCATGCGAGATTCTTGGGCTTGCTGCCTTTTGTGGTTAAATAGGCACCCCTACCCAACCTCCCCCTTAGCTAAGGGGGAGGAGTAAGGAGGGGGTGCTAGATCCTCTCCACGTATTCTCCCGTCTCTGTATTTACACTAATCACATCTCCTTCGGCGATAAACATCGGAGCGTTTAGGGTGGCGCCATTTTCCAGAGTGATGACTTTTATGCCGCCCTTGGAAGTGTCGCCGCGCACCGCTGGCGGAGCTTCTTTTACAATAAAATTCATTTTAATCGGCAGGGTAACTTTAATTATTTTTTCCTCGTCGTCTTCATCGGTCCAGACCAGGGCGATGACAGTGCTATTTTGTTTTAAGAATTTTGCGGCAACACCAATGAGTGCCTCGTCCAACTTGAATCTCTTACTTTTATCTTCCGGATCGCAAAACCAGTATTCACCTTTGTTGGTGTAAAGGAAAGTTATCTCCTTTTTATTTATATCCGCTTCGTCGGCCGACTCGGACACATGGAAAGTGGCATTGATTGTCTTGCCAGAAATTAGAGTTTTGAGCTTGACCTGATTTTGCGGTTTGCGCTGCTGGGTGCGGGCCACGTGGGACTCGATCACTTCGCACGGCTCGCCGTCGTAGATGATTATCTTCTTCTCTCGGATTTCGTTGTATTCTAGTTTAGACATGGGGTTATACTAGCAAACTCGACAGTGCTGTGCAAATTTACGAGAGGAGTTTTTTCTACTTTTTGTTTTTGTAAAAGAAATAGAGAGCAAGCGGTGCAGCCCAATTGGCAAATCTTTCAATAAAATCAAGCCAAGGAGAAGATAAGCTAAATATGTCAGCCGTATTTCCCACCAATGGTCGAACTAGGGCTGTCCAAAATCCCCATAGCGCCGCCCAAAGCAATACTGGTTTTACCGGTTTTATCAAAACTATAATCGCGACGATAACATCTAAAATACCTATCACGGTGAGCATTGTCGTAGCTACCCCTGTATCCACATTGGCCATTTGGCTGATCCATTTTATCCAATCCGCCTTGTGGCCTATAGCTAGCAATCCATGCCCAGCAAACTCTCCCGCTACCCCTATTCGAAGCAACCACTCAAACTTTTTTTCATTTGTCATAAAAGTATAAAACGATTAATTTTAATAAGTTAATTGCACACCAAAAATGTTTGTATTAAAACTTATTTCTTATCCCTCAAAGCGATCAGTGCGAGTACTAAAATATAGACTAGGTGCTCATCAATTATTGGATTGTTTTCCGGTAGCAGCAAGGATAAATACATTAAGAATAAGAGAAGAGACCCAATGATACATCCCCATTTTACAAATTTATTAGATATTAGAGTTAAACCCACAAACAAAAGCATCAACATAAACATCCAGTCGATGATAGCGACGCCGGCCAAACTGTGGAAGACATCAGCCAGTGGACCCCTAACTGCATTCGCGAGGAAGCCGGTGGTGGGTGAACCCCCGTTGATCCAAGCTTTTTCGGCGACGGTGGCAAAACCCAACCCGAAAGTTTTATCCAAAAATGCCCAGAGAAAAATAAAACCCATAACATAACGCAGCACCGCCAAAACAATTTTTTCTTTATTCATCCCGTACGAAATAGGAAATCTTTAGATTTCCGTACTTATTTTACTCATTAATAATTTCGACATATTTTTAATATTTATTTTCTTACAGTAATTTATTTTTAACTTTCTGATTTCGTACGGGATTCATTTCCTCATTGTACCACTTATTTTTTAAATTTGTTTAAAAATCACTTTATATCATTTCTCTTTAAAATTATATCCGCTGGAATGGGTGACGATTATTTTCATAAATTTATTATTATTTCTCCACAATAAGTTCTACTTTTGGTTTCTCTCTTTTTAAATTTTGAACTATTTTCTTGGCTACATAGGAGACTTCCATCCATTGATCATAACCTTTGGGTTTGAACTTTCCGAAAATAGTAGTTTTGAATCCGGCTGGGTGTACTGCTAATACCGAAATATTTTTTGGTTCAAGCGCCAAACGAAGTGACTCGGTAAAACCTCTCACAGCCCACTTGCTGGAAGCATAAATAGATGAAAGAGCTCTGCCAGTAAGCGAACTCACCGAAATGATATTTACAATAATTCCGTGTTTTTGTGTTTTCATTACTTTCATGGCTTCTCGGGAACCATAAAAAGTTCCGAAGAAATTTACTTCAAAAACCCGATGAGCAAGTTTCGGATCAATTTCTTCTATTTCTTTATGCGGCAGAACAATTCCAGCATTATTTATCCAAATGTCTATTTTCCCGTATTTTTTCACAGCAAATTTTGCAAGTTTTTTTATGTCATTTTCTTTAGTTACATCTCCGAGGAAAGTTACTGCGCCAGTTTCTCGACGGGCGGCAGCTAATTCCTCTCTGGAGCGCGCATTAATAATGACCTTGGCTTTTTCATTATGCAAAATGCCCGCAAGCGCCTTGCCCAGTCCTTTGGACGCTCCAGTTATTACTACAACTTTATCTTTTAAATTCATAAATTATTATTTCTTCCAATCTTTGATTTCGATTTTCTTTCCGGGCGCGGCGCGGACAGTAACTTTTTGCCTTTCTTGCCAGCCGAATTTTCTGATTATGCCGATAGGCAAAGTTATATAATACGAACCGCCGGATTGCTGGATATTTCTTATCTCGGTTTTGCTTGTTTTTCTCATCCTGTAGTGAAATTTTAAATTGTTAAATTTTTCGACTTATATAAATAATCTTTTATTCTTCTTTTTATTAATCTTCCCCCTTGTGTGGTTTTAAGATACCCTTCTCTTCTTTTGGCGTCCGTTTCTTCCTTGCATGCCTCATAATATATTATTTCCCATGGCAGGACTCATCTTACTATTATACAAAATCCTGAGCGGAATCACTAGGGAAGTCCCTAGGGATTTTTATAATGAAAACTTTTAAATTAATTCTTATAAAATAAAAAATGAAAGGGTGTACTTGCGTTAAGATAGCTTATATGATATCATCAAAAGTATGAAAACATTAGAAGATTTTAAAAGAGAAATTTTTAAAAGACCAGGGGTCAGAAAAGCTTATGCTGAAATGCAGCCAGAATTTCAGATTATTCGCAAGCTTGCCTTAGCTCGCTCTAAGAAAGGTTTCTCCCAGCGAAAACTAGCTAAAAAAATTGGCATAACCCAGTCCGCTCTCGCTCGTTTTGAAACTGGCAATATAAATCCAACTCTTTCATTTATCCAAAAAATAACAAGCGGGCTTGGGTTGAAATTGGTGGTGAAGTAAAAATCTGCCGATATACCCATAATGAGGATTACTATTATAATTGCGTAACTATTATTCCCGGTGCGGTACCTTTTGGTTAAAATCCGAACTTTTTGCCGCGAAAATCCGGACGCTGACTTTTGATAATTTTCGCTCGGGCGGGCAAAAAGGAAAGGGGTTGGGGGGAAGGAATTTTTGCCCGCCTTCGCTTTTCCACCGCCGCCGAATTTCGCGCCAGCTTTGCTGGCACGCTGCCAAAATTTAGTTAAAAAATCTACTTATTGCTAAATCTTCTCTGTTTTGCTCAACTAATTCAAATTGAAAATCTTTATTTAGTTTAAATCGTATCAGATTAAAATTTAATGCTTCAATTTCTGTTTCGTTCATTTTGTCAAAAACGCTCTTTTTGTATTGTGTATCAGGATTATCAATCAAGTGCTCACCTTTACTTTCGATGACATAGACAAGCTCTAAAGAATTATTTTTGTTCTTTTTAGCAACAATAAAATCTGGCCTAATTTTTCCCTTTTTCCAACCGCGAATGGAATACCAATCTTTGTTTGTAGCAACATTTCTTACCCACCAAATCACACTTTCTTTATTATCAATTAAATTAGCAATTTTTCTTTCTAATGTATTCATTGATAAAACATCGGATTTTTCAAAAAGATTTGAACTATATGTTTCAATACCTTCGGGATATATTTCATTTTCTTTTGGTAATAAATAACCAATATTTTCATCTTCAGAAACTGCCAATACCAATTTCTTACTTTTTATCAAAGAATTGAATATCAGTTTTTCTTGTCCGATTTTATCGTGTGATATTTTTTTGATAATTTCTTGGGTTACAAATCCACTATTCGCCAACAATTTCTTTTGGTCCTTGTATTTTTCACACTCACTAAGAAAAACTTTGGCTAGATCAAATGCAACAAAAGCATTATCAATAACATCAGTAATTCGTCGTGCCAAATAACCAATTTCAAAAATTCCAAACTCTTCATCTTCTAAAAATCTTTTTTCGTGTCTATCCAGATCAACTAAAATCTCATAAGCACTGGTTCTGTCATTGAGTAAGGGAAGAATTTCTTTTTTCAACCATTGACCATATTCCACACTTTGCCATTTGATATTTGGTTTTATGTCAATATCATAAGAAAATTTACGGCATTTTTGACCATACTTTACTACCCATGCCGGCAGATATAATGATTCTGGATATTTTTTTAAAATATCTTTTTTAATTTTTGTTTTTAATTTTCTTGATCCTGTCGGACCAGATTCTCGACTTATATTTTGTACTAAATCACCAAGACCCTCTTGCTCAAAACCGCGTTGAACATTTTTCAAAATATCTAATGTGTCGCCCTTAGTAAAATATACATAACTCTCATCTAACGCCCTTACGCCCGTTTTTTTAGCATACGGTTGGCGTAAAACCCTACCAACTAATTGCGTCATTGAAGATTCAGTCCTAGCATTAGGGACAACACCTAAAATATACGCAAACGAACAATCCCATCCTTCTTTTAACGCTTCTTTGGTAATAATATATCTGATTTCACTTGATGAAGATAAAAGTTTTTCTTCTTTGATTTCGTCCATTTCGCTTGATTTAACTGCTATTTCATAAGCGGATACGCCCTGTTCAACTAAATATTCACGCACATCTTCGCTGTGGACAAATCCTTTTTCTCTTTGGTCTTTGCCTGTTCTCTCAACCTGTATTAAAACTATTGGGCGAATATAAATTCCTTTATTCCTATTTAATAAAATCGCCTCTTTCTCAAGTGATTCTCTTTTTTTCTTTATTTCATTTATCATTTCTCGCCAATTTCCGCTGATTGTCGGTGAATGTAAATGAAGGTCAAGTTTTATCATATCCTCTTTTTCAAGTTGGCGACCGGTAATTTCAACCAATATATTCATTTGCTTACGCTCTTTCGGGGTTGCGGACAATCCGAGAAGCATTAAGGGATTTAAACTATCAAGCGTATCTTTTGCAATATCTGAAAACATTGTATGAAATTCATCAACAATGATTAGCGGCTTTAGTATTCTTATCGCATTTCCTAAACTTGTTTTTACAATTTTTTTATTTAATAAACTATCAGGAATAAAATCTAAGTTTGGGATAGCTTCTAATAATTTTTTGTGTTTTTCATATTGGTTGTCCAATGGAAAAAAATCAATATAACCGCCACTATCTTGAAAAACCCTCATATTTTCTTTTGAGCTTTTGCCCGCCGATTGAATCATTAGCATTAAGACAACAAGATTATTTTCTACATCTTGGCGACGCAATGGCTGACCTTTTTCTAAAATTATAGTCCTATTGCCACTGCATTGATCAAGCATTTGACGATAGGCATGGCTTTTATCTTTTAATTTTTCTATTGTTTGTCGGTAAATTGTTTCTCGGTGAGTAATCCAAACAACTAATCCTGTTTTGTTTTTGATAAATAAATTTTGATATTCGCATATGGCCTCAATAGCTATAAGGGTTTTCCCTCCGCCGGTAGGAACTTTCAAACAAAAGCGAGGATAATATTCATCTACTCCATTTTTTGGCCTATCGGCAAAATGTGAAAATCCTAGCTTATTATAAACAGCGTCAACATAAGACACAGAGCTTTTCAAATTCTCGTCCAGTTTCTCAACGGCGCTTTTTTGTTTTTCCGCTTCAATATAAAAATTTTTAAGCGCCTCTATAACTGTTATCTGAAAATCTTTTAATATCATACTTATTTTTTCTCAAAGAGATTATAAGGAATACTGACAAAATGTATATTAAATTTATCCAAATATTCCTCATCTAAAAAGCAAGCTGGTGCATAAACTATCTTTTTGCTTTTATCTTTTTTATTTATTATTTCAGCCCAGTCCAATGTAATTGCCAATTCTCTCAACTTTTCATTATTTTTTGTATATATAAGATAAATAGGTTCGCCATTAGCTTTGCCAACGAAATAATCTTTTTCGTTGATAGATTTTTCATTTTCCATTATTTTGCCTGTTGCGAGATAAAAAACATATTTGGCAAAATCCTTATAGCTAGGCAAATCACCTGATAATATAGAGTCGGCATCAATTTTTGATCCAAGCTTCATATAAGAATAACCTGCTTCGTATTTATTCATCTTGATTGCTTTTGAAACACGCTCTCGCATAATTTCATGGACAAATCTGAATCCCGCTTTATAGGCAGGCATATCTTTTTCAATTTTTTCTGGAAGCTGGACCAAAATAAACTTCCTGTTGCCGGATTTTCCGTCTTCTTTGTTTAAATCTAAAACGGCATGGGCTGTCGTCCCTGTTCCAGCGAATGAGTCGAGTATTATCGCGTCTTTTGGAGCAGTTGCTCTTATAATTTCTTTAATAAGTTTTGTTGGCTTTGGAGTATCAAAAACATCTTCTTCTATAATACTAAAAATTTCCGCCAATTCTTTTTTTGCAGAATTTAATGAGCCAACTCCCTCAAGGATTGTTTCAAAATAAAAATCTTTTTCTTCATTTTCAAAGATTTTTATAGCAGGAACGCCATCGCCACTTTTGGGAAAATATATCCTATTATCACTATTCAAATCATCAAACTCGTCTTTGGTTATAAAAAAGTGTCTTGTTATTTTTCTTCCTGACGGAGCTACTATCGAATAATAATTTTCCGAATTCTTATCCTCCTTTTCATGTCCTTCTTGAAAAGATATTATGCCTTGTTTATATGGTCCCCTCGGATCTTTATCGGGGTTTGTATATTTATTTAACCAATTTGGTAACTTTTTGATTTTCTCAAAAATTGTATCTTTTTTATTTTTGTATCCTATAACTATAAATTCGTGTATTCTTTTTGTTCGGGTAATTATTTTAGCATTTACATTTTTATCATATTTAGGGTCAACTTTTTTCCAAACGCAAATATCAACATTATCTTCACCAAAAATTTCCTCCATTAGCTCCTTCAAAAAATGGACTTCGTTGTCATCAATGCTTATAAAAATTATTCCTTTTTCGTCTAGTAATTCGTATAACAATTTTAACCGCGGAGTCATCATGCAAAGCCACTTATCATGTCTTGTTAAATCATCAGAGCCGACTGCTTTTCCAAGCCACTCTTTTATCAATGGACTATTTACTTTGTCATTATAAATCCAGCCCTCATTACCTGTATTGTATGGCGGATCAATATACATACACCTAATCCGCCCTTGATATTTGGGAAGCAAACTTTTTAGTGCGAGTAAGTTGTCTGCTTCAATAATCAAGTTTTCGTCCTCATTTTTTCCTTTCACAGATAATTTTTTATCTTTTTCCAGTATTTGATATGGGACTGATAAGTGATGATTCCAAACCGCATTTTTTCCTTTGAAATTTATTGATGGCATATTTTTATATTCCTAATTTATTTTATTTCATTAAATCGTCAATTCCAACGCCCAGAGCATTGGCAATTTGTTTTAATGTGTCGACTCTTGGATTATATGTTACGCCTGATTCAATTTTAATAATCGTGTTATAGGTAATATCCGCCAGTTTGGAAAGTTTATCCTGCGATATTCCTTTCTTTTTGCGATATTTTTTTATATTTTCAGCTATAACGCTTTTATTGTTTGTCATAAGGTAGTAATCATTTACTATTATTTATAGCAGTAGTATAATGTAAGTAGGTTATTAACCTCTATGTCTATTATATCAAAGTTTAA
>MFVS01000020.1 GCA_001786195.1 Candidatus Nomurabacteria bacterium RIFCSPLOWO2_12_FULL_40_42 | reverse complement strand
TATGCTCAACGAAAATTATTGATATATTCGACTATTATACCGCTAATCTTAGTTGAAAATGTGTCTTAAATTTGGGGTACCGGGCAATCTTTAATACCTTTTAACTGATTTTGAATCATCTCCCCACCTTTAAATACGAAGGGTAAGGTATCCTGTATCTATGAGGAAAAATGCAAAAAACAAGAAAAAGCATCTTCAAAAAGAAGAGAGGTTTTGTATTGAAAAAATGCTGAAGCGAAAGAAAAGTTTTGGCGAAATATCAAGAACATTAGGTCGTGGACTATCAACGGTAAGCGAAGAAGTGAATGACAATGGCGGCAGAGAAAATTACAATGCGAAGAAAGCTGATCATCGAGCTCATCTAAAGCAATACTGGAAAAAGAAAAATTGCAATAAAGTGGCAATGGACGGACATCTGTATAAATTTGTTGAAAAGAGCTTGCGTAAAGGCTGGTCGCCGGAAACAATCAGCTGCCGGCTAGAAATTCAGTCTGGTCTTAAATATGCCAGTCCAAAATCAATCAGAAAATTTGTTCATTCACGGCATAGTTTAGAAAGATTTCTGTTCTGGGAGAGAAACAATATGAAGTCCGGAAGAAAGAGAAGTAAAAACAAGTATCTCAATGACCCTGACCGAAAATTCATTGATGTAAGACCCATAGAGGCTCTCTACGAGTATGGACACTGGGAGGGAGACTTCATTGTATCGAAACACAATTCAAGGGTCTTGTTGGTGCTTGTGGAGAAATATTCAAAGAAAATTTTACTGGCAATTCTGCCAAACAGAAACAATATTTTAGTGAACAGAACGATTAAAACTTTGCTTCGAAAGCATACGGTCAAAAGTCTGACTCTCGACAACGACATCGCTTTTTTGAAATGGAAACAGTTAGAAGAAAAATTAAATTCAAAGATATATTTCTGTCATCCGTATCACTCTTGGGAGAAAGGACTAGTGGAGAATACCAACAGATGGATTAGAGAGTTTGTGCCGAAAAAATCAAACTTGGCTTTGTTTAAAAAAGAATATATCAAATGGATTGAGGATTGGTTTAATCACACGCCGAAACAATGTTTAGAGGGTAGAACTGCACACGAAATATCAATGCAAAAAGAGTATGGTATGATGGTCGAATCATTAGAAATTAATTTGCCTGAGCTTCGTATTTGGGGGTAGGGAGAGGAATTGACTCTATCCCCCGCTGTAATATTTCTTTTCCTTCAGTTTGAGGATCTGATATTTTAATTATATTTTCTGATTGTTTATCTTTATTTTCCATAAATACCAGTTATTACAAGAACTCCATTATCAGTTTGCACTTCAAAAGCTCTTCCAAGGAATTTTGTAAGATCAATTCCACCAAAAGATACCCCTCCTCCAAATTTAACACCTGGTCCCATTGTTACACCACCAATTCTAACAACCTGACGAGGTTCTAATGTGCCGTCTTGATTTCTTATAAAAATTGCATCAAATTCCATTCTTGCCATATTACTTAGTATACCTCTTATAAAGTTCAAACAAAAATTCAATTCTTTCTTCTTTATCTTTAAATTTTCTACCATAACAAGCATCTACTGCCCTATCTAAATCATTATGCGCTTCCACTAAATCCGGTGGCATAGTGTTTGGGTCATATAAATCAGCCAGTGAGCTATCTGGAAATTGTAATCGAACATCTAAAACTTTTTGTGCACATTCTTCAACTTTCTTTTTTTGTTCACTTTTTATATTTTCAGGCCAAGGGAAATTATTGTAAACAATATTTATGGAGTAGTTATAATCACTTTTTAATCGTCCACAAACTTTATTTACCCAAACCATATGCATAGATGAAGTAAGTATGCCAAAAAGATAAAGACTGGCATTTGGAACAAAAGCACAACGATCGGTCATAATTATATCTTTAGAAAAATAACCAATTGGAATAATTTCTCTATTTTCAGACGAAACTCTTGGAATAAGTAAGTAATCATTTTGAGGCTGACGAATTTCTCCAAAAAGAGACGGCGTTTTTGCGAGTTTCTTTGTTGCTTTACGATTACTATTTAATCTGTGTTGTTTGGTCTTTTCTATCCTCTCCAAAACTTTAGACATCATGCGTAAAGTTGATGGATCTATTCCCACAAGCCATAAACACCAACGTTTTTTATTATTAATAAATTCTTCAGAACCAATTAGCTGTTTAATATATTTTTTACTTTCTGGTTCATCTTTCAAAAATTCTTCTAAATCCCCATCTTCTATAATTAAATTGCCTCCATCATTTGCCATATTACCAAATATCATTTCTGGCACATCACAAACAGGCTTTTTTATATTTTCTAAAAATATATCTTCCCCTTCTGAAAGATAAAAATTTATATGGCTAGCTTCTTTTTCTTTCGGCTCACTTTTTATTGTTTCATATTCATATAGATATTTTTTGGGAACATCAAAACATGCGAAGCCTACAATAATACAATAAACTGCCGCCACTCCGGGCGCGTCGTTATTCCACTTGAAAGTTTGATGGGCAAAATGTATTACTACTCCATATTTTTCCTTTAATCTTTTCCAAAGAATACCCACTTGCTCGCCTTGACAAATACTATTAGTAGAAACAAAAGCAGTTTTAATTTTTGTACCAACCATATACCGTGAAGCTTTTTCATACCAAGCTGTCACAAAATCAAGATTTCCTGCGCCTCTTGTATCGTCAAAAAGTTTTAAGAAATTTTCTTTTTGTTCTTTTCTCATTAAGCGAGCCCCAACAAAAGGTGGATTGCCTAAAATATATGAGAGTTTATTTTTAGGGACAACACTTTCCCAGTCCGTAGTAAGCGCATCTGCATTTACTATTGTAGCTGGTTCGCGAAGAGGAATACGAGCATATATTTTACCGAATAATTTAGACAATTCATTGTTCATTTGATGGTCAACCAGATACATCGCAACTCGCGCAATAAGTATGGGAAATTCTTTAATTTCAATACCATAAAATTGGTTAACATTAACGATAGACATATCTTCTGTGGGCATAAGCATCAACTCTCCATTTTTTTCTTTTTGAATCAAAACTTCTAATTCTAGTTTTCTAATTTCCCTGTAAGCTACAACAAGGAAATTACCACATCCACAGGCTGGATCAAGAAATTTTAGTGTAGCCAGTCTTTTATGAAATGCCTCAAGTTTTCTGGGGTCATATCTAACTTGATCAAATTCTATATATAACTCATCAAGAAATAGAGAATTTATAACTTTTAAAATATTTATTTCAGAAGTATAATGCGCCCCCAGTTGTCTCCTTTCTTTCTCATTCATAACACCTTGGAAAAGAGAACCAAAGACAGAAGCAGATATTTCAGACCAATCAAAACTAGAGCATTTTATCAATCTAATTAGCGCATTCGCATCACAGGAAACAATACCGATATTTTCGGAGAAAATTCCACCATTAACATATGGAAATACAACAAGATCTTCGTCTAAATTTGACTGCCTTTTCTCTGTTGGGGTATTTAAAATTTGGAAAATTTGAGCTATTTTGGGGCCAAGATCGCTTCCATCCACTTGAGTTCTATTTTCAATATAATTACGAAAAGAATGTTTGGGAAAAATACCAGTGTCATCCGCAAAAAGACAAAATAAAATACGAACAAGAAAAACTTCTAATTCATGCCCAGAATAACCTGTTTTAGCAATTTCATTGTGAAATAGCGCCATTAATTGCGCTGCTTCAATACTCGCATTTTCTTCTTTCCCATAATCTACAACTGACTTGTGCCCAGAAATAAAATCAAACAAATCTATATTTTTATACAGATCTTTCAACGAGAACTCTTCTTTCGTATCTTTCTCTAAATCATATAATCTAATTAACGAAAAATCCGAAACTATGATGTATCTAGGCAATTCTGCATCTTTAAGCCCTGGAAAATAATCTTTTGCTTGACTATACGCTTTGTCTAAGCTTAATCCGCGAGATTTATGTTCTGCTAACATTTTTCCTTTCCACAACACATCAACATATCCTTGCTTGCCACTTAATTTTTTTACTGGCCATTCAAAAGAAGCAACACGACGACGAGATACGCCAAATACATCGAAAAAGCCGTCCCAAAAGCTCTTGGCTTCTGCGTCCTCGCTATATTCCATATCCCATTCTTTTGAAAAAGCTAACGCTCTATTTTTTATTTCATTTGGACTTATCATATTTATTTACAAATTCTCTACAATACTGAGTATAACCCTAATTGTCTTTTCAAACAATTAAACAATTTTTATGCTAAAATCGAACCATGAAGAAAACGGCTGAATCGGTAAGTCCCAAACATCCGGACAAAATCTGCGATTTCATCGCCGACAGTATTTTAGATGCCTATTTAGAAAATGATAGAGAAAGCCGAACAGCTATCGAGGTAATGGGCGGGCATAATTTGATAACCATCAACGGTGAAGTAACTTCGAAGGGTAACCCTGATATCGAAAAGTTGGTCAGAAAAATAGTCGGAGAGAATTACAAAATAATAATCAACATTGCTTTGCAAAGTCCGGAAATTGCGCATGGCGTAGACAAAGGCGGAGCCGGAGACCAAGGAATTATGAAGGGTTACGCGACAAGCGAAACTCCAGAATACTTGCCACTGGAATATGTCCTAGCCCGCAATCTATGCCAAAAAATATTTGCCGTCTACCCATACGACGGCAAGACGCAAGTAACAATAGAAAACGGCAAAGTGCTGACCGTGGTAGCTAGTTTTCAAAATACGAAAGACGAAGAACTTTTAAAATTAGTCAAAAAAATAATTAAAGCAGACACATACATTATCAATCCAGCTGGAGAATGGACACTCGGAGGATTCGATGCAGACACAGGACTTTCGGGTAGAAAATTAATTATCGATAACTATGGACCGCAAATATCTATCGGTGGCGGTTCTTTCTCCGGCAAGGACGCTACCAAAGTAGACCGCTCCGGCGCTTATATGGCCAGATACGTAGCCAAAAATTTGGTAGCCGCTGGATACGGTCAAGAAGTATTAGTCTCGGTAGCTTATGCGATCGGCATGGCCGAGCCGCTCATGATCGAAGCGATCAATGAAAAAGGGAAAGATTTATCGGAATTAGTTAAAAAGAATTATGATTTCAAACCGCTCGCCATCATCGAACGCCTCGGACTCCGCCAGCCCATCTTCCGCCAAACTGCCACCTATGGGCATTTTGGAAAAGACAATCTGCCGTGGGAGAAGATTGAGAAAATGAAGTAATTTCTACTTCTTCACCTGGCTCGCCGTCAAGCGGAACATTATTTCGCGCGCTGCGGATTCGGTATTGGTAATAACCACTGAATTATCATCCGCAAAAACATACATCAACACTATTTTCCCCTGTTCGCCCTCTGGCTGATCCTCTTTTTGGTATAAAATCCTCGCGTTTTTATTTTCGACTATACCGTCTTGCCAATCTCGAGTGAGAAGCTGTTTTGTTTCGGGTGTTATATCGAATCCGAAAAATTCGTGCAGTTCCAAAAACATCTTTTTTTCCCAGACCCGCAGAGCATCGAAAACATCAGTGATCGAACGCACTTTCAGTAAAATAAAAAAGTCTTTGGTTTCGCCATTCACCGCTCCCATTAGAAAGCTATCGTTAAAGAAAAGCGCATTGTTGGCACCTAGGGCAGGCAGAGTAAAATTACTCTTGATAAACGTAGCAAACTCCCGCAATCCGATACCCTGTTTATTGTTCATGAGATAGATTCCTTCCACTCCTCCTTTTTTGACCTTGGTGGCGTTCACCATATTGTAAATAGTTTGCGCTACCTTATCTTTACTAAATCCTGCCACTTCGATCAAAGTGTTTTTGTCGGTAAAAATAAGGGGGATAAATTTTTCCTCTATCTGCACCGTAGGAATTCGTCTCCCAAGTATAAAATAAAACAAAGTTACCAAGCTAAGCACAATAAACAGCGCGCCAAAAATTATGAAAAATTTATTTTTCTGTAATTCCGGAGAAAGATTTTTTTTATCTTTTTCGTGTTCTTCTTCGTCGTGAATTATTTTTTTTACCAGTCCGGTTTTATCTTCCCCAATCACCTTAGCCATATCCTCGGCATAAGTTTCGACGATTTTATTTTGGGTTTTGTTGTTTTGCTCCATCCCGTACGAAATTATATTAAATTAGTAAAATAACTTATCCACTATACGAGACTTCTTACTGGGATTTCGTACGGGATCCATGTTTTTGATCGAAGAAATTTTTATCCGCTTCTTTAATCGAAAGACCGATTCGGCCTTTTTCCCGATCCACCGAGATGACCTTGACCGGCACGATCATGCCTTCCTTTATTATATCCGACACTCTCTCCACGCGCCATGGAGCGATCTCCGAGATATGCACCATGCCGTCCGCCCTCGCATTGAGCTGCACGAATGCCCCGAAATCAGCCACTTTGACTACTTCGCCTTTCAACACCTCTCCTACTTTAAACTCCCGGGTCATTTCTTCTACAATTTTTTTAGCCATTTCCGCCGATTGGCCCTTGCCAGTGAAGTACACCGTGCCGTTATCCTCAATAGTTATCTCCGCTCCACTTTTTTCTTTAATTTCCTTAATCGTCTTGCCTCCACCACCTATCACCATCCCGATCATATCCGGTTGAATCTTAATAATGAGTATCTTCGGGGCATTCGGTGAGATGTCTTTGCGTGGAGCTGCGATTTCTTTCTCAATTCTGTCTATTATAGCCACCCGTGCATCTTTCGCCTGTATCATCGCTTCGCCGAGAATCTTGATAGGCACTCCTTCGACTTTGACATCGAGTTGAATCGCTGTCACTCCCTCTCTAGTACCCGCCACTTTAAAATCCATATCGCCATAATGATCTTCGGGCCCCTGAATATCAGTTAAAATTTTGTAATTTTGAATTTCCCCCTCTCCTTTATAAGGAGAGGGCTGGGGTGAGGTCGTTCCCATCATTAATCCCATAGCGATGCCGGCGACCGGCGCCACAATCGGCACTCCGCCGTCCATAAGGGCAAGAGTCGAAGCACAGATCGAAGCCTGAGAAGTAGAGCCGTTCGAAGCCATCGATTCCGAGACGACACGAATCGTATATGGAAATTCAGTGAGAGATGGCAGTACCATCGCAAGCGCTTTTTCCGCGAGAGCACCATGGCCGACTTCGCGACGATTAGTAAAACCTGCTCGTCCAGTTTCGCCGGAAGAGTAAGGGGGAAAATTGTAATGATGCATAAATCTTTTTTCGGCCTTGGTTTGCATGCCGTCGATCATGTGCCTGTCTTCCGGCCCGCCCAAGGTCAAGACCGAGAGTACGTGCGTGCCGCCGCGGTAAAAAATTCCGGAGCCATGCAAGACGATCGAGATGCCTCCCGCCTGGGCAAATAAATCTCTAAGTTCATTCATTTTTCGTCCATCGGCTCTTTTATTTTCGTTGATCGCTTTATCATGCAAGATGTCATTTTCTGTATCGTCAAATAAATTATCTTCCAAACTAAAATCTTCCCGCTCCGGATACTTCTCCGCCACTATTTTATTCCATACATTATGCAGCTCGTCTATTTTAGCTTTCCCGGCCCCAGAAAAAATTGCCTCTGGCATCTTGGGAAAAATATTTTCATTAAATAATTTCACTGATTCGGGATTGATCACCTCTTGTTCTATAACTCTTTTTTCTTTACCAATTTCAGCTACGATTTTTTTCTGAAAATCTTCTAATCTACTTATTTCTTTACTGGCTTGCGTGAACGCTTCTTCCAATTCCGCCTCGACAGTCTGGTGCGCTGAAGCTTCAATCATATTAATGTTACCATTTTTTCCGCAAACCGTCAGATCAAATTTATATTTTGAATCATCGTCTCTAAGCTTTTGAGATGGGTTTATAATCAATTCATTACTGCCTGCACTGTAGGAAGCTTGCTTTCCTTCGGGGTCATATTTTCCAATCCGCACGCAGCCGATCGGTCCGTTCCAAGGAATATTCGAGACAGCAAGCGCCAACGATGCCGCATTTACCGCAAGAATAGTTGAATCATTATCATCCACGGAAATCACCGTCACGATCACCTGCACCGCATGACGAATTGATTGGTTAAAAAGCGGACGGAGCGTCCGGTCAATGACTCGGCTTGCGAGTATTGCGTCTTCGGAAGGCTTGCCTTCGCGCTTTACAAAACGCGAACCAGAAATTTTTCCGGAAGCATAAAATCGTTCCACATAATCCACCGTCAAATTAAAAAATCCCAAGCCTTTTTGGCTGTCATGAGACATGCAAGCCGTCGCTAGCACTATTGTCTCTCCATATTTCAACATCACTGACCCGTGAGCTTGCTCCGCTAAATCGGTAAAAATAGCCGTCAAAGTTTTTCCACCGATCTCTACGCTATATTCTTTTTTTTGCATTTTATTTTCTTGCCTCGAGCTTAGTCGAGAGGAGCTCGTATCCAGACTACAGTGTTGTTCCCAGATTAACAATAATTTTGGAACACTACTTTGTGTCTAGACGCGAACCGGATTAACTGATAAATATTAATGAACTGCTGATTATATTAGCATTTTAAGAGGAAAAAGCAATTATTTCCCTAGATAAAAAGTTTAGAGTGATTGACTATTTTGATCGGCAACCAATTCACTAACCCGAATTCTTTCTCATAATTATTTGTAATATATGGCATAATCATAACATGCCTGAACTTCCAGAAGTAGAAAATTTACGTCAGGGTTTGGGGCGGACAATAGTCGGCCAAAAAATTCGCCGGGTAGAAATCCGAAAACCAAAACTTGTTTCGAGTAAAGGAACACAGCGCCCTGCCTCGCTCCAAAAGAAAAGAGAATTTATTCGCGGCACGACCGGTGAGAAATTTATTAGCGTGGAGCGCCGAGCGAAAAATTTAATTTTTAAATTGAGCCACGGTAAAGTTATTTTAGTGCACTTGAAGATGTCCGGTCAGTTTGTGTATATGTCTAACTCAAACAATGGAAGGGTTATTGGCGGACATCCGATCGAGCTTTCCGAAAAAGAACTGCCAAACAAACATACTCATGTAATTTTTGAACTTGAAAAAGGCACCCTGTATTACAACGACACTAGAATGTTTGGTTATCTCCTATTTTATCCGAACACGGAGGCATTTCTGGCCGAAAACCACTTTGGCTTGTACGGTCTCGAACCTTTGTCCAAAGAATTCAATTTAAAATACTTGGTTAATGCTCTAAAAAACAAGAAGGGTAAAATGAAAGCCGTATTGATGAATCAAAAAATAGTAACCGGCCTGGGTAATATTTATGCGGATGAGACCTTGTTTGAATCGAAAATTCGACCAGAGAGAAATGCTTCTTCTATTTCTAGGTTGGAAGCTAAAAAATTATATCAAGCTATAATTCGGATCATGCAGCGAGCCACCAAAGTCGGCGGTTCATCGGTGGCCGCTTATCGCTTGCTCGATACTACTCGCGGCAATTACGCGCGAGAACACAAAGTCTACGGCAAAGCCGGTCAAATGTGTGTTAATTGCCACAAACCTTTAGAAAAAATAATTATTCAAAGCCGAACAACTATTTTTTGCCCTCGCTGTCAGAAATAATTTCATTTTATATTTTTAAAATCCTAAATAGAGCTATCCCGAGCGCGACAGATACATTCAGTGATTCTTTTTGGCCTCGCATAGGAATTTCGGCGATGATGTCACATTTTTCTAAAACATTTTTGGGAATTCCAGTAACTTCTGTGCCGACTAGAAACGCATTTTTGTTTTTTAATTTTATTTTTTTATAATCTACTGACTTTTTATCTTGTTCAATAGCTATAATGAAATACTTTTGCTGTGTTAAGCTACGCATAAGGGATGGCAGGCTTTTTTTAGATTCCCAAAGCACAAATTCCTCCGCGCCCAAAGCCAACTTCGCTAAATCTTTTCTTTTTCTTCCAAATCTATCGAGCGGCGCGGGGGTATAACCAGTCAAATAGATTTTGTTTATCCCCGCTGCATCGGCCGTGCGAAACATCGCCCCGACATTCTCGACGCTACGGATATTGTGCAAGATTAAAATGCTTTCTTTTGTTTTCATTTTAAGAAATTTTGATTGCGCATTTTTTTGTGGTACGCTATGGCAAACCTGTGCGCTTCGCTGTTGGCCAGCAGTATGTCTCTTTTATATTTTCTGACAATTTCTTCGTCGCCCAGGATAGCTTTCGGCTTATGTCGCTCGTCTTTGACCACCGACACTACTTCTATCTTCAAATTCATTCGAAGCATGACCGCCTTGGCCGCATTGATCTGGGCCACGCCGCCATCGACAACGATTAGGCGCGGATAACCCCATTCTTGATGCCGCATCTTTCTTTCTAAGACTTCGGTAAGCGCGCCAGTGTCGTTGGTATTATTTTGGGTTCGAATCCGAAACTTTTTATATTCACTTTTGACTGCTTCCCCATCTTCGACTACCGTCATAACTCCCACCATGTTTTTACCCCCCATGTGGGCAATGTCATAGGCCTCGATTCGGAAAGCGGAACTTTTTTCGATTTTGAGCTTCCTGAGGGTCCCGCCCATGTACTCATGGGAAGGGCGCAGGGACGAAAAATTGGAAAAAGTTCCGCTTTCCTGTTTCAAGAGCGCCACATCATTGATATGCTGCAAGGCAAACATTTGCCTTTTAACTTCTCCAGCTTTTTCAAATTCGCGCATTTTGACATATTCTTTCATCTGCCTTTTTAAATTGCGGAAAATTTGCGGCTTTCTACCAGAAAAAAATAATTTTATATTCCGGACATTCTGCAAATACAGTTTGCGATCATCCAAGTCCGGCACTAAATTTATCTGCCGATAAAATTCAATATAATTTGAATTTTTATCGTCCAGAAACGGAAAAATTCGGCGGATTATTTTCATGGCTTCTTTGAGCTGGCCGCCGTTCGTAAAAGGCCCGTAACAAGCAGAAAAAATCGATTGGTCGAGATTCTTGGCCCGCACTAAAATTACCTTTGGCAGTTTTTCTCTGGTAATACATACATAATTGAAACTTTTATCATCCTTCAGGGCGGTATTGTAATAGGGCTGATATTTTTTTATGAGCCCCGCTTCGAGGATAAGGGCTTCGAGCACGCTTTCGGTCTCTTGCCAGTCTATTTTGCTCGCCTCCTCGACCATCTTTACAATAAGTGGCCCCCTAGTTTTGATTAAGCCTGCCTCGTAGGAATTACCCTTTCCTTCGGGGTCTTTGGAAAAATAACTTTTGGTGCGGTCACATAAAGAAGTCGCCTTGCCGATATACAAAATTTGTTTCTTGCGTTTGCCTCCTTCACTGCGCTTCGGCGGACCAAGAAAGAAATACACTCCTGGTTTGTCTGGAAGTTTTATTTTTTTAAAATAGATACTTTGCATAATTTTTTATTTTCTTAAAACTTTTTTAAGATATTTTCCAGTATAACTCTTGGTATTATTGGCCACTTCTTCCGGCGTGCCTTTGGCTACCAAGTTCCCGCCTTTGACTCCCCCTTCCGGACCGATATCTATTATATAATCCGAGCTTTTGACAATATCAAGATTGTGCTCGATCAGGACTACCGTATTGCCCTTCCCTACCAGTTTATTCAAAACTTCCAGCAGTTTTTGCACATCATCATAATGCAGCCCCACCGTCGGCTCGTCCAAAAGATAAATGGTTTTCTCCAAATGCGGGCGGTAAAGCTCGCTTGAGATTTTTACTCGCTGCGCCTCTCCGCCAGAGAGGGTGGTCGCGGATTGGCCAAGCTCTAAATACCCGAGCCCCACATCCATTATAGTCTGTAGCCGGTCGGAGATCGCCGGAATATCTTTGAAAAAATTAAGTCCGTTTTCGACAGTCATGTGCAGCACCTCGTAAATATTTTTTTTCTTGTATTTAACGGTCAGGGTTTCCTTATCGAAACGTTTGCCGTTGCAGACATCACAAGTGACATATACCGTCGGCAGGAAGTGCATTTCCACAGCAATTTCGCCGTTGCCTTCACAGGCTTCACAGCGGCCACCTTTTACATTGAAAGAAAAACGTTTCGCTTTCCAGCCGCGCAGCCGCGCTTCTTCCGTTGTCGCAAAAAGATCCCTAATATGTGTAAAAGCGCCGGTATAAGTCGCCAGATTGGAGCGCGGAGTCCGACCGATCGGAGACTGATCTATGAGAATTGCTCGCGAAAGATACTCGGTGCCAGAAAAAGAAGTACAGTTAAAAACTTCGGCAGTGCGATACTTGCGCTCTAGGCGGGCTTGTAGATTTTTGTAAAGAATTTCGTACATGAAAGAGCTTTTGCCGCTCCCAGAAACTCCAGTGATGGAAGTCATGACGCCGAGCGGCACTTCCACATTTAAATTATCAATATTGAAAATTTTTCCGCCAGCAATGCGCAACGCTCCTTTCTTCTCTCGGCGTTTTTTTGGAACTCCTATTTTTAATTCCCCGCGCAAATATCCGAGCGTACGAGAACTGCTAATATTCTTTTTAGAGGTCAAAACATTTTCTAAATAATCTGAAACAATCACTTCCCCGCCGTGCACTCCGGCTTTCGGGCCGATATCCACAATATAATCCGAAGCATAAATAGTGTCTTCGTCATGCTCTACAATGAGGATTGTATTTCCTAAATCGCGTAGATTCTGCAAGGTTTTTATCAAACGATCGTTGTCTCGCTGGTGCAAACCGATCGTCGGCTCGTCTAAAACATACAACGCACCGACCAGCCGGGAACCCAGCTGGGATGCCAAGCGGATACGCTGCGCTTCCCCGCCAGAAAGCGTGTTGGCTTTGCGAGAAAGTTGCAGATAATCTAGTCCAACATCCAACATAAACTGGAGCCGGGCTTCGATTTCTTTAACTACCGGTACGGATATTTCTTTTTCTTGCTCTGAAAGTTTGAGATTTTTGAAAAATTCATGGGCGTCGGCAATGCTGAGCGATGCCAGATCTAAAATATTTACACCCCCTCCTTTTTCCTCCCCCTTGCCAAGGGGGAGGCTGGGTAGGGGTGCTTTTGACTTCAGAAAAACATTTAAAGCCTCGATCCGCAGCCGAGCACCATGGCAAGCATCACAAGGTTCGTCACCCATAAAATATTTAGAGCCGAGACCATTGCAAGATGGGCAGGCACCGTAAGGAGAATTGAAAGAAAAAAGCCGCGGCTCGACTTCTGGAAAAGAAAACCCGTCATTCTTGCAGGCGAATTTGGCGGACATGATAAATTCATCATCATTTATTTTAGTCGTGACCAAATTGTCGGACTCAATCAAAGCTCGTTCGATCGCTTCCGAAAGGCGCATGCGCAGTTCTTCTTTGGTCATTCCATCAATCGGAAAACTATCCACCAAAATATCAATATTGTGAGCTTTATATTTAGAGAGAGTAATCTGCTCGCGAAGTCGCTTCATCTCGCCGTCCAGTCTGATTTCCGAAAATCCTTTACCTAATAAATCATACAAAAGTTGGTAGTATTCCCCTTTTCGCCCGCGCACGACTGGAGAAAAAATAGAAATAGAGGAATGAACTTTGATTCTACTTTGAACAAAATTCAAAATTTCCTCATTTGAAAGTTTTTTAATTTCCTCCCCACACAAAGGGCAATGCGGATGCCCGATGCGAGCGTACATCACGCGCAGATAATCATAAATCTCCGTGATCGTCGCCACTGTTGAGCGCGGATTGTTGGAGCGGGATTTTTGATCGATGGAAATTGCCGGTGAAAGACCGGTGATCTCGTCCACATCCGGCTTCGGCATTTGATTCAAAAATTGCCGCGCGTAAGAAGACAAAGATTCCACATATCGCCTCTGCCCTTCGGCAAAAATAGTGTCAAAAGCCAGCGAAGACTTCCCAGACCCCGAAACGCCAGTAATCACCACCATTTTATTGCGTGGCATTTCGACATTTATATTTTTAAGGTTATGTGTTCTAGCACCCCTTACTATTATTTTGCCTGCTCCGTAAGAAGCTTGCCTTTGTTCGGGGTCTATGTTTTTCTCTTGTTTCATAAAAAATTCAAATAAAACGCAATTACACCCCGCCATGTTCATAGGGGGTGTATGTAAACATTTACTAAACATTATCTTAACACATTTTTACAATTTTAAAAACTATTTAATATGTTAGGAAAAATAAACGAAAAATTAAAATTTATTGCTCTACTTTAAAATCAGAAGATAAATTAATATTATCTGCCCCACTCCATATATGCAGCACATAGTTCCCCGGCAAAAGATTTATGAAGTCTGTAGGTGTGTCGGCACAAGAAGAAACTATATCCCGACAAACTTTTCTTGGAAGAACAAAAGAAATAACATTATTGTCTGGCACCTTTCCAACCCATAATGTTCCCTTATTAGAATAACCTCCCCCTGAAACGTTCTGAGTTAGAGTGACATAGGAATAACCATCCCGCGCAAAACCTAATAAAGAAATAGTGACCTGGTCTCCTATTTTTGCAGATTTATTTATAGAAATAATTTTCCCATCTGGATTCGAACCAAAAGAGGAAGAATACTTCTGAAATTCTGAGAGGCCTTGAGTATAAAAACCAAATCCTAACCCCAACAATCCTACGAAAATAATGCTGATCATGTTGGTGGTAAATATCTTACTGGTAGAAAAAAAATTTTTAGACATCTTTGCTAAAAGATAGAAAATTAAAAACCAAAAAATAAAGGCGAGTAGAAGACTAAATTTTTCAAATAAAATTCCCATACCTAGTGCTGATCCTGAATTATCTGTAAGTAAATATAATGGGGACAAAAGATAAAAAGGAAGTTCAAAAATAAAATCGTAGAACTCTTTAAAAAAGAATAAGGATTTGGGATTATAAAGATATCCGATTGCATAGAAAAAAGTAGGCACTGCTAGCAAAAGGCTTAGACAACAAATAACCACTCTATCCTTCCAATTTAATTTGATTTCCATAAGTATAATACTAACATGAGTAAAATTTTTTGTTAAGTCCTACCCAATCATCTATTTCTAAACTTTACGGACTTTAAAACTCCGATTTCATCCCGAAGAATCGCCTCATTTTCAAAATCCAATTCTTTTACAGCGTTATTCATTTCTTCTCCTTTATTTAACCACTAATTTCAAACCAAGACCACTTGTTATTTTTTGAAGAAATGAAAGAGTGGGATTTATATTGCCAGTTTCAAAACGAGCAAGAGCTGATTGGGTTATGCCAATTTTTTTTAGCTAGTTTTCGCTGAGACATGCCTCTTTTATTTCTAGAAATTATAAGAGCGCGAATTATTTTAAATTCTGGTTGCATTTTAGCATAAGCTTTCCTTACTCCAGGTCTTTTAAATGCCTCTTTTTTAAATTGTGCTAATGTCTTCATAGTAATATGTTGCAATAGATGTTAGAGTTTAATTAGTTTTAATGATAGCATATATGCTATCATTATGCAGATTTAGCATTTGTTAGCGACCGCTGCTTATTGCTATTTTAGTTATTAACCTTCCTTTTCCAAACGCAACTTCAAAACCCCAATCTCATCCCGCAAGATTGCGGCAGATTCGAAATCCAATTCTTTCACTGCTTGATTCATTTCCTTCTCTTTAATTTTTATTATTTTTTCATACACGAGCGCATCTCGTTCTTGGTCAGAAAGATGCGTATACTTTTTTTGCTCCGAAGTAAATATTTCCAAATCAAGTTTAAGTTCTGCATTGACTGCTTTGCCGTGCTCACTTTCTAGCTCTTCAGTAATATCTCTTATCTTTTTCATAATCGTTTTCGGAGTAATGCCATGCTTTTTGTTGTAAGCGAGCTGGATATTGCGGCGGCGAGTGGTCTCTTTGATGGCATAATTCATACTATCGGTTAAAATATCCCCATACAAAATTACTCTCCCTTCGCTATTCCTTGCAGCTCGGCCGATGGTTTGGATAAGAGAAGTTTCGGAGCGCAAAAAACCAGCTTTGTCAGCACCCAAGATCCCGATCAATGCCACTTCCGGCAGATCCAACCCTTCCCGCAAGAGATTCACACCCACTAAGACATCGAACCCCAAACGAGAGTCTTCGACTCCATACGGGGCAGGTTCTCCCTTGCCTCCCCTCCTAAACCTAGTAAGTATTTTTATACGATCCATCGTCTTGATATCGCTATGCAAATATTCGGCTTTGATTTTTTTTTCTTTTAAATACACCGAAAGATCTTCGGCCATTTTTTTTGTCAGTGTCGTCGCTAAAACTCGAAAGCCTCTCCCAATTGTTTTTTCTGCTTCAGCAATGAAATCTTGAATCTGGCCAGGGTATGTATTCGGCAAGTGGTCAGTCTTTTGCTCAGGTCCTCGGTTCTCCGGATCCCCTACCCCGGCCAGACCATTCACAAAAGTCTGCCCACTTGCCGAAACAGGTCGCACGATAACTTCCGGATCCACCAACCCAGTCGGGCGTATGATTTGCTCCACAACCCCGCACGAAAGAGTACTTCGTACGGGGCAGGTTTGCTCGCATGCCTTCTTGCTTTCTTCTATTTCATACTTTCCGGGTGTGGCCGAAGTATAAATTACCGGACCGATGCACTCTTTAAATTCTTCATATTTAAGAGGTCGGTTGTCCTTGGCTGAAGGTAAGCGAAAGCCATATTCGACAAGGGTATTTTTGCGGGAAGCGTCTCCGACATACATGCCTTGGAGTTGCGGCAAGGTAACATGGGACTCATCGATAATGGTCAAAAAGTCAGGAACCAGTAAAGATTTCTTGCTTGTCTTTGGAAAATACGAAAGCAGCGTCTCTGGCGGCTCACCCTCCTTCTTACCGGAGAGATGCCGGGAATAATTCTCAATGCCGCTACAATAACCGACTTCTTTGATCATGGCCAGATCATAATTCGTGCGGCGTTTTATCCTCTCCGCTTCCAAAAGTTTGTCTTCTTTTTTAAATTTTTTCAGTTGCGCTGCTAATTCTTCTTTTATATTTTTTAACGCTTGTTTCAACTTTGCATCTTCGGTAATGAAATGTTTCGCCGGAAAAATGAAAATATTTTTTTCTTCTTTGATAATCTGCGAAGAAACAGGATCAACTTTGATTATTTTTGAAATCACCCCACCCGACATTTCAATTTGATACATTACTGTCTCCGACACCGGTATAAACTCAACTCGCGAGCCGAGAGAACGAAAAGTACCGGGAGTCAGATCCGCATTGGTGCGTTCGAAATGTATTTTAATAAGAGCTTTCATTAAAGACATTCGCTCCATTTTTTGGCCAACTTCTAATTTGAGGTTTACTTTTTCATATTCGGCCGGACTCCCCAAGCCATAGATACAAGACACCGAAGCCACAATGATCACATCGGGCCTAGTAAGCAATGCCTGGGTGGAGGCATGACGTAACATATCGATTTCTTTGTTGATGGAGGCATCTTTTTCAATATAAGTATCCGAGGTCGGCATGTAAGCTTCCGGCTGATAATAGTCATAGTAAGAAACGAAATAATGCACAGCGGCGTCCGGGAAAAACAGCTTGAATTCTTGCGCGAGCTGGGCGGCTAAGGTTTTATTGTGCGCTATTACGAGGGTCGGTTTGTTATACTCAGCGATTACATTTGCCATGGTAAAAGTTTTGCCGGTACCGGTAGCCCCGAGCAAGGTCTGTTTCTCCATTCCCTTTGACAAGCCCTCGACTAATTTGGAAATAGCCGCCGGCTGATCTCCAGCTGGTTTCCATAGACTGTGCAACTTAAAAATGCTCATTAAATGATCCTACCACAAAAACTATTGGTTGACCGCGTAAGTTAATTCAGTGTTATCAAAACTATCGTAAGCCTTGACGATGATGTGAAAAGCTAAGACCGAACTTACTATTGTGAACGCGAGAAAATACACTAACGTTAAATTAATTCTATGTTTGTTGACCATGCGTTTATTATATCACTTTTCTTGATTTTTAGTGTTATTTCCTATATATTTGACTTATTCTCTTTGCACGCGCCCGTAGCTCAGTCGGTAGAGCAGATCCCTTTTAAGGATAAGGTCGTTGGTTCGATCCCAACCGGGCGCACAACAAAGGACTTCGCGATTTTGGAGAGGCAGAAATGCAAATAGAGTCGTTTTGCCGAACTGCAAAACGGCGAAGTAAAGTTT